>JBHHVG010000036.1:0-13652 GCA_046754165.1 Myxococcota bacterium | reverse complement strand
TCTGCGTGGCCGGGTGCCCGACCGACGCCATCAAGAGCGACGGCGAGTTCGACTTCTTCGCCTGCTACAACCACACCTACCGCGATTCGATCCCGGGCTTCATGGATCTGGTGCGGGATCTCGGCCTTGCCAGGCCCCGGCGCTTCGCCCGTCGCTGGAGCGATGCGGAGATTGCAGCACTCTGGCAGTCCCTGGCCTTCCGCGTGGAGTACCGCTGTTTCAACTGTGTCTCGGTGTGTCCGGCCAACGATCTCCCGGGCTTCCACGGCAGCGTGGCAGGACGCCGGGAGGTTCTGGACCGGCAGCTCAAGCCCTTGTCCCACAGCCGTTCGGTGGCCGAGCAGCAGTTCGTGATCGACACTCCATCGGCGCGGCAGAAGCACGGCATCCCGCCGGGAAGATGGCGAACGCCGCCCGATCCCACCCGCCCCGGGCAGCGCGGGGTGCGCCTCGTCCAGCTGAGCCGCATCCGCTCGTCCAGCATCGACGCGATGATGCGCAGCATGCCCCACTACTTCCGCGGCGACGAAGCGCGGGGTCTCGACTTCACCTGCCAGATCGTCCTCACGGGCGCGGGCGGCGGCCGGTGGGTCATGCGTGTCGCCGACGAACGCTGCCAGGTCCACCCGGGCGACGCAGACGACCCCGACCTCACGGTCCGCTGCGACGCAGCGCTGTTCCTGGCGATCCACCGCGAGGAAGCCAGCGCAGTGATCCCGCTCCTGCTCGGGCGAATCCGGCTGCGGGGAGACCGGAAGCTCTTCCTCGCCTTTCCGCGCATCCTGGGCAAGACGCCGCGCGAGGGGATCCAGGACCGCGCCGTCTGGCACGTTCGGAGGATCCTGAAGAAGCTCCGCGCAGCTCGTGCGCGGCGATCGCGAGCGACGTGAGCGCAGCGCGAGCCACGAAGGCGAGACGCCGGGTCCGTCGCTGGCGTCGGGATCCCGAAGGTCGCCGCTCCCGCATTCTCGACGCAGCGGTCCGGGAGTTCTCCAGAGAGGGTTTTCGACGGGCTCGGCTCGAACGTATCGCGGCTGCTGCCGGCGTCGCGGAAGGCACGGTCTACCACCAGTTCGGCTCGAAGCAGGGGCTGCTGGTGGCCGTGGGCCAGCACTACGGCGAGGGGCTGGCCCACGCGGCCTTCGGCGACCTCGGCGCGGACCCGACTCCCGGCGAAGTGGCGCGGATCGTGCGCAACGTCTTCGCCTTCGTGCGCGGCACCGACGGTTCGCTGGCGGCGTTCCTGCTGGTGCAGGATCCGCTCGAGGGCGGGCCGGCCCAGGACGCCAACCGGACGGCGATGATCGCGGCCATCGAGGCGCGGCTCTCGCTGTGGGTCGAGCGCGGCCTCGTCGAGCCCATGGACACGGCCATCGCAGCCGAGATCCAGTTCGCACTGGTGGAGTCTGCGCTTCGGGACTGCTTCCTCCGGCGCGATGGCGCGGGCGAGGAACGATACGTCCGGGAGGTGACGCGCTGCCTCGGTGCCTACATGGGCGCCGGGACCCCCGCCGAACAGGCGGCCACAAGAGAGTGACGTGAGCGCGGTGAGGATCCCGCGCCCCACATCCGAGCGGTTCCTCTCCGGCAGTCGAGCGTGCGGCCCATCCCGGTCGCTCGGGTACCCTCTCACCCGTGGATGGTTTCCTGCCCACTCCTGCTCGCATCGGGCGGCCGTGACCGCCGCGATGAAACGACTTTCGGGCCCAGCCGTTCGAATGCAGCGACCAGGACGCGGGAAATCGGGAACGAGCTGACTCATGCGAATACGCGTCTGGTCGGAATTCTTGAGCTGCGAAGAAGCCAGCGATCCGCGAGTGCTCGATCTGCTTCAAGAACATGATGTTGGAATCAATTTTTCGGTAAAGCACGAGATGGTTGCTCCCGCGCTTGCCGAGCTACTCCGCGAAACCACGACGCGCGGCATTTCGATGTGCCTGTGGTTGCTGCTCTCCAAGGCAGAAGGGTATTGGCCAAGCGAGCGCAACGCTGAGCGATTTGCGGAATATGTGGAAGAGGTTCTGGGTTGGGCGGGGAAGGAAGGCGTCGTGATCGACGAGATTGCGGTTGATCTGGAGCCTCCACTCTATTTCCACGAGGAAACGAAAGACTTGAAGGGTATTCGGGCCGCGTTCGCGGGCTTGCGCATTGCACGCAGCAACCTGAATCGTCACCGCTTTCGCCACGCAGCGGCTGTGTTCAACAAGATGCAGGATTCGCTTGCGGAGCGTGGCATCGAGACCTATGTGCCCGTGCTGCCGTTGATCGTCGATGATATGGTGCGTGGGTCCGAGGTGATACAGGACCTGGCCGAAGGGCCGGTATCGTCCGTCGGCTGGGACCGGATTTCGCCAATGATCTACACGACCATGTTCCAGCAATTCTCGAACAGGTTCATCTCGCGCGAGGATGCTCGCTGGATGGTCTATTCCTATTCGAAAGACCTCGTGGAGCAGGTGAACGACCGTGCTGCAGCATCCATCGGACTTACGGGGACGGGTATCCTCGGGAAGGAGTGGATCTTCCGGGACATCGATGAGCTGAGACAGGATGCCGCGGCGGCGAAGGCGGCCGGTGTGGAGGACATCGCGATCTTCAATCTCGAGGGGATCATGAATCGGGAGGACCCGGACGCGTGGTTGCGGGCCGTCATCGATGCGGAGCCCGAGGTCCCAGTGTCTTCGAGGCGCGCAGAGAGGCTGAGGTGGGCGATTCAGCGAGGCAGCCGGCTACTCGGCGTCTTTCGCTAGATGCACGCTCTCGGGCCTCTGCCCGAACGTGCTCGAGAGGAGTTCGCGATGCCTGAAATTTCCAGTGTCGAAAGCCGTCTGATCCGCCTGCTCGCCCTCATCGCCGGAACGGCCGTCGTGGGCGTGCTGGCGATCCTTCCCTATCGGCTCTACCAGCGGGACATCCGCACCGCCGAGGTGAACGCCCACCGCGTCGCGAGCGTCGTGCACGCCAGCCTCAGTCGGGCGGCACGCGACGGCGAGGATCTGGCAGAGATCGTCAACAGCATCCAGGGGGTCGCTGCCACCGAGATCACGCTGCAACGGGTCGACGAAGGCGAGGTGCACCCTGCGGCATCCTTCCGCGCTGGCTCGAGCGTGTTGCGCGGAACCGACCTGACCTATTACGCGCCGCCGATCATCGACCGCGAGGGCAGGACCATGATCGCGTCCATGTACTTCGATCTGGCGCCGATGAAGCGGAACTCGGTCTACCTGATCATCGGCCTGGTGATCGCCGTGATCTGCGGATCGATCGTCTTCTCGCTGGCGGTGTTCTACCTGATCCGACACTCTCTCGTGGCGCCGCTGCGCGAGGCGATCGAGCGATACGAGGCCGTGGGGCCCTCCGGCGGGTCGCTCGAGCTGCCGCCCTCCCGCTCCCGTGAGGTCAACGACCTCGTCCGCGCCGTGGCGAAAGCCTGCGCCGCAGCGCGAGAACGGGCCTGATCGAGAGGATCAGGGCAGGTCCGCGCGGCGGAAACGCGCGAATCCGAGAGCGGCGCAGACGGTTCCGAGGGCGGTGGGATAACCCACGGCCCAGGCCAGGTACCCGTCGTGCCCGAAGTGGTCGAGGATGACGAAGGCGGAGGGGCCCAGCAGCACCAGGTTCGGGTCGAAGAGCATCATCGCGGCGGTGCGGAATACCTGAAGCGGATTGGCCAGGGCGATTGCGACGGCTGTCTCGGCGGGCAACCGTTCTTGGATCATCACGCCCAGCAGAATCAGATCGAGGAAGAGGATGAGCAGCAGCCATACGCCGAAGGCGGCGCTCTGGGCCACGTCGGTGCTGCGCGCGAGGCTCGAGATCAACATGCCGATTCCGAGGAAGCACCACGCGAGCGACGCCAGCAACGCGGTGTAGATCCCGAAGAGTTCCCAGGGCACCGGGATCTCTTGCAGCGTCGCCCATCCGGCGGCGGCGGCCATGGCCGCGAACACGGGCACGAAGACGACCGCGAATCGCCCCAGCAAGCGCCCCCAGAACCAGCCTCCGAGAGACACCGGAAGCGCGAGCAGATACTCGAACACGCCCGCTTCACGGTCTCCCGCCACGGAGCGGACGGTGGTGACGAGAACGAAGATCGGCAGCACCGCCATGCAAACCTGGATGTAGGTGACGAGCAGCCGCGACAGACCCATGAATCCGAGGATTCGCGACTCCGTCAGGCCAAAGACGAACAGCAGCGCCACGACACCGCCGAAGACCACCGAGTACACCAGAAGCCAGCGCGCGCGCAGCGATTCGACGACATCGAGCTTGGCCACGAGCCACAGGTCGCGCAGGCGCCGCGGCGGTGAGACCGGCGGTCGACCGGCGCCGGTTCGCTCGGCATCCGGGACGCTTCCTTCAATGACCAGGGTGTCGTCGCTCATCTTCCCCCGCAATCAGCTGAGCGACCTCGTGAAGTGTCAGCCCTCTGCCCGATCCGGCAGACGCTGTGCCAAAGCCGTAGCCCATGGGAGTCTGGTGGTTTCCGCTGAAGCGCGCCGTCCGTGCGTCGATCCATCGTTCGCCGGCCGCATCGCGAACCCAGAGCTCGGGGGGTGCCTCGCTCGCGGACAGGTCTGCCTCCGGTTCGTGGTCGGCGATCCACAGCACCGCGCAGCCGAGGTCGTCGAAGAAGTGGAGGTGCCCCTCGCGCGAATCCCTCACCTGCGTGGCGAAGCGTTTGTCCCCGATGGCCATGGCGCAACGTTCGCAGCTGTCGCGATCCCAGGCGACCTCGCCCGGGCCAGTCGACGCATTCGGCTGACACGCGGCGAGAGCCGCGAAAGCGAGGATCCCGGTGAGGAGCGTTCGCGTCGGACGCATTCAGCACTCCCGCCCATGATCCGCGCGGTCGAGAGAGACGCTTGCGACGAGACCCGAGTAGCGCGCCAGCATGCCGAAGAAGCGGAGCCGATCCGGACCCGCCACGGGGCCCTCGAAGTCGAGGCCGTCGCCGGCGGGAAGGATCCCCCAGGAGGCGAGCGTCGCCGCCACCGCCTCTTCGCGTCGTGCCAAGCGGATGCGGCAGCGAAGCACCGAGCCGACCGAACCGAAATCCGCCACGCGGTCGTCGAGGACCACGCGTCCGCGATCGAGCTCGACGACGCGATTCACCAGAGACGCCACCTCGTCGAGACGATGGCTGGAGATCAGCATGGTCACGCCGCCGCCGCAGCGGGCCAGCAGCAAGAAAAACGCAAGGCGCGCCTCGGGATCGAGATTCGCCGCGGGCTCGTCCATGATCAGCAGCCGCACTTCTCGACCCAGGGCCACGGCGATCAGCAGCTTCTGCTTCTGGCCGCCCGAGAGCTTGGCGAAGCTCTGGCCCCGGATCGGGCCGACCTCGAGCCCGAGCTCCATGGCGACGGCTTCCATACGCGCCGGGTCGCTGCCGCAGAGGGTGGCGGCAAAGCCCAGCAGCTCACCGACGGGCATCCGAAGCGCCGGGGGAAGCTGCGGCACGAAGCCCACCGACTGGAGGATCTCCGTCCGCCGCTCTCGCGGAGAGAGGCCGTCGATGGTCACGCGCCCCTCCGCGCCATACTCGCCCAGCAGGCAGCGGATCAGCGTCGTCTTCCCGGCGCCGTTGGACCCGACCAGGGCCACGCGCTCGCCGGCGACGATCTCGAGATCGAGGCCGTCGAGGACGCGGTTCCTCCGGAAGCTCTTGACGAGCGATTCCACCCGAATCATCGGTGTCGTTCCGAATTCATAAGATCGCGCTCAGCCCCTTGATGTCGAAGTTCAGCGAGTTCGTCGGGCAGGCATCGAGACACAGACCACAGCGGGTGCAGTCCGGGCCGATGTCCGTCCTGGCGTCGGCGGCCCGCCCCTTGATCGTGACGTCGAGCACATGGGGGACCTCACATACCTTGCGGCATTCGCCTTCGTGGGCGCAGCGTTCGAGATCATAGGTGACCCGCACGGGAGCCTGCGCTCCAACGAGTCCAAACGTCAAGCCGATCGGGCAGACGTAGCGGCACCACGCGCGCCGCGAGTAGACCACCTCGAAGGTGAGCAGCAGCAGCACCCAGACGAGAGCGAGGCTCGGGCCGTAGACCACCGCCCGGCTGAGGATTCCGATGGGATTCAGCGTGAGGAACAGGGTCTGCCCCGTCGTGTACGCCAGCGCGGCAAGAGCGACCCAGAAGACGACGCGCGCGCCGCGGTGGAACGCGTGGTCGCGAACGAGGCGGCTGTTCGCGAGCTTCACGTGGAGCATCTCGGCGAACTCCGCGACCAGGTGGTAGGGACACACCCACGAGCAGTAACCGCGTCCGCCGAAGATCATCCACATCAGCATGACCGTGACGGCTCCGATCGCGAGGTTGATGGGTAGATGATGCTCGGCCAGCATGACCAACAGGCTCGAGTAGGGGTCCGCGAGGTGGAATCCCAGGACACGCGACGCGGTGAGGGACCCTTCGAACAGCTGGATGTCGATCCAGAAGGACAGGCCGAAGAGAAGGTTGATCGAGATCAGCACCGCCCAGCGGCGGTTGCGCCAGGTATGTACCTTGCTGCGGGTCGCGAGCTGCTCGAGGAGCTGCAGCACCTCGCGGCCCGTGCCGCGTTTGCGGGCGTGCAGCACCGTGGCGGCGTCCGTCCGCCGCGCGGGACGAGCCGGCGCACGTCCCAGCATGACCGCGATATCGCCGAGTGCGCTCATGCCGGCGACCACTCGGCGCGCGGATCGACGACGATGCAGGAGGGTTCCTGGGGGCAGATCATCTCGCAGGCGCCGCAGCCGACGCAGCCCTCGCCGACGACCGGCGTCCAGGCGCCCCGCTTCAGGCCTCCCGCGACGCGCTCGAGGCGGAGCGCGGACTCGCCGATCGGGCACTCGAGCACGCACAGGTCACAGATCTCGCGGCTGTACTCGTGCTCGCCAATGGGCAGCGGATGCCAGCGGTCGATCTCCTCGTAGCGGAGCTTTCCTCGGAAGCCCCGGCCCCGCGCCCTCCCGGTAAAGCCCTTTCCCTGGCGCGCGAGGCAGGCGTCGGGCCGCGCGACGCGCGCCAATCCCATCCGCACCTCTTCTTTCACCTTGAGGTCGTGGCTGAGAGCTCCGGTCGGGCAGGCGAGCACGCAAGACAGCGCGTCGCAGGAGAAGTCGCAGGCCTGCGTTCGCGGGTCGATGTAGGGGACCCCGCTTCCGAGCCCGTCGCGGAGATCGGCCAGCACGACGGCATCGACCGGGCAAACCTGCACGCACTGTCCGCACTTGATGCAGGCCCCGAGGAATCTCGCATCGGAGAGGGCTCCGGGCGGCCTCAGGCGAGACCGCAGCCTGCGCACGGGCGGCAGGAAATCGAGCGGGTAGAGCAGCAACAGCCCTCCCCCCAACAGCACCGATCGCAGGAAGCGGCGCCTCGCCTCGGCTCTGCGGCCGAGCCGGCGGCGCGGCCGGCGTTTGGATCGGCTCGCGGCCTCGGGCGAGGTCTCCTCGCCGGTCATCGGGGCGCATCCGTCGCGCTCGAATACCGCGGCCTTTCGTCGCGCACCAGCAGGGTCGGATTCGTGAATGGCGCCAGACGGTCGAGGAAATCGATCACCTCGAAGAGCAGCGATCCCCGGAAGAAGGCTGCGGGCGGCAGGTCGACCCAGAAGCGATCTGCGTAGGCGTAGAGCTCGAAGGGGGTGTCGCCGATGCCATCGGCGTCGCGGTCGAAGCCCTGGTAGTCGTCCCAGAAGTTGTCGGACCAGCGCTGGCGCGTGGCGCTGCCACCCCCGCGCACCACGACCTGGGAGAAGTTCCCCTTGAAGTCGTTGTTCTCGAAGATGTTGCCGTGCCAGTCGCTGTGGAAGAGGACGCCGACTCCGTTGTAGCCGATGTGATTCGCCACGAAGCGGTTGTGTGTATCCGGCTCGTAGGGCGAGATGTCGAGATAGATGCCCTTGGCGCAGTCTACGATGGTATTCTGCTCGACCAGGACATTGCTCGATTCCTTGAACCCGATTCCCATGGCGGTGGCGCCGTAGCAGTGGCTGATCTGATTCGCGACGATCTCGACGCCGTCGCTGTACATCAGAAAGATCCCGACCATGCTGTCTCGGTAGCGATTCTCTTCGACCCGGTTCTTCTCCGAGTACATGAAGTGCAGGGCGTACCGCGACCGGGTCACCGAGTTGCGTGCGATCAGATTGCTTCCCGAGTACCAGACCACCATGTCTCGGACGTCGGAGATGATGTTGTCGGTGATCTCGTTCTCGCGGCTGTACCAGAGCCGGATCGAATCCCCCCGCAGGCCCATGTCGGCGTCTTTCGAGGAGATCCGGTTTCGCCGCACCTGGTTTCCGTTCGACTGCTGGATGTCGACGCCGAACAGGCAGTCTTCGATGACGTTGTCGAGGACCTGGTTACCGTTGCCGCGGATCTGCACTCCGGCATCGAGGTGGTCGTGGTTCTCGCCCGATCCGACGAGCCGGAGCCCGCGCACGGTCGCGCCGTCGGTCAGCAGGCGGATCACGGATCCGGATCCTCTGGCGTCGACGATGACGTCGCCCTCGGCCTGGAGGGTGATCGGCTTGTCGATCACGACGGGTCCGCGGTAGTGCCCCGGCGGCACACGGACGACGTCTCCGGCTGCCGCCTCGTCCACGAGCGGCTGCAGGGCGGGCATCGCATCGGCGGGTGCCTGCGCGGCAGCGAGCGCCTGTGCGGCAGTGGGCGTTGGCGTGGCAGTGAGCGCCGGCGCGGCAGTGAGCGCCATCAGAATCGGGAGAGCCGCTGCTGCGCACCACGACCGCCCGGGATGCCGTCGGCTCCCGGCCGGTGTCACGACCCTCCCTCTTCTCTCAGCTGCTTTCGTCGGATCAGCAGGGCGATCGCGAGAACCAACGACGACGCCAGGGAGACGAGCATGCCGTAGTGCGGGTACGCGTAGGTGCTGAATTGGGCAACCTTGCCCTCGCCGAGCAGCGTGGGCATGAACGGCTTCACGGTGAACGCCGCCCAGTCTTTCAGATTGTGACCGAACCACCACATCCACCAGGTGAAGTCGGCGAGAAACGCGATCGGCAACGCGATGGCCCGGGATAGAAGAGAGCGACGATGAGACAGAGACCGAAGATCGCGAACAGGTAAGGCGCCGCCGCGAACTCGACCCGGGCGCCCCGTTCGATCGGTTCCATGCCGATGTAGTGGTTGATCGTGTTCATCTCCTCGACGCAGTCGAGGCCGATGTCGTCCGAAACCTCGGCGCGCTCCTGGAATTGGCAGCCGTTCGTCACGGCGGTCCAGTGCATGTGAATGCGCACGCCGTCCGGGAAGGTGTGCTCCGGATAGTTTGGCGCCTTGAGCGAGACCCACCACATCGGGCTGAAGAACGAGCCGGCCATCAGCGCCAGACCGATGACGGTCAAGACGCGAAACACCAGCACCCGCTGTCCGCCTGGCTGCGCCACCACGGCTGCTCCCTAGCTCTTCTTCTCGCCCTGGCGCTCCGGCCATTTCAGCCGCGACATGTAATCGACGACCGCGTCGAGCTCTTCCGGGGAGTAGTTCACGACGATCTTGACCATGTCCGGATTGGCGTTCCTCCGGCGCTTCGCGGCGATGTCCCCGATCTGTCGCAGCAGGTACTTGTAGTGCTGTCCGGCGAGTACTGGAAAGAACTTCTCGGCGTTCCCCTGACCGAAGTCTCCGTGGCACTTCACGCAGTCGCGTTTGTAGAGCTTCTCGCCCAGTTCGAGGTTCTTGCCCGGTCCCCTGCCGTTGTCGCTGGGGATCGCGAGAGTCTCGATGTATGCGGCTACGTCGGCGAGCTCCTGGGGGTCGGTCAGGGTCTTGGCAAACGGGTACATGATGGGGTTGTCCCGGCGCCCCTCGCGGATGTCCGCGATCTGCTTGATCAGCACCGTCGTGTGCTGCCCGGCGAGCTGGGGGAAGGTGCCATCCGGGCGCCCGGCCCCGCTGGGCAGATGGCAGGCGGAGCACACCTCGAACGCATCAGCGCCGTTCTCGACGTTTCCGGTCAGGTTCAGCGCCTCGACCTTCTCGCCGATCATCTCGTTCCAGGAGTAGCCCTCGGACTCGATGCCCGCGGCCTTGGGCGCCGGGGCCTGGGCGCTCGCGACGCTGGTGAAGGCCGCGGCCGCGAGGACCGCCGCGGCGAGTGCTCCGGTGGTGTGTATTGCGCGCATCGATTCTTCCTTCCTTCATTCCCAGCGTTCGAAGCACCGGGTGCCGTGGATTTCATCGGTTGGGCGAATCAGGGAGCGCTCGTGAGGCTCGCGAGGTACTTCGCCAGAACCACCATCTCGGCATCGTTGACGAGGTGCATCACCCCGGCCATTGCCGCCGTGTTGCCGTTGTTGCGGGCGCCGCTCTTGATGTCGTGCATCTGTCGCAGCAGATACGCCTCGTTCTGTCCGGCCAGCCGCGGATACTCGGGCAGGATCGGCGTCTTCGCGTCCGGCCCATGGCATGCGATGCACGTCCGCTGCTGGTAGAGGGTCGCGCCGTCGAGGTTGGCGCCGTCCCCGGCGGCGGAAGCCGAAGTGAACAGCACAAACGTGAGCAGCGCAAATGCGTGAACTGTGTATCTGGACATTCCCATCTCCTCGCGCCCGCAGGCGCCAGCGGAGCTCCCGGGCCGGGAAGCTCCCGGCCCGGGATTCGCTGTAAGCGGCCGCCTACTTCTGGATCACGGCCCCGTGCTGCTCCAGGAAGGTCTTGGCACGCAGACCGATGTCCGCCGCCTTCACCTGGTACTGCCACCACTGGCCAGCCCAGAGTGTCGCGCTGTGCCAGTTTTCCTTGGCAGCCTCTTGCTCGGACTTGGCCTTCGCTTCGCCAGCGCGTCCGAGCTGGTCGGTGGCGTCCGCCACGAGCGCCACGACCTCCGGGAAGTCCTTGTAGTTGGTGCTCGTGATGTAGCCGACGACGCCATCGATCACAGCCTGGGTTTCGACGTTCGTCTTCACCTGCTTGTCGTAGTCGGCCTTGACGTACTGGTCCTTCGGCATGAGCTTGCCGACCTTCGACTTGAAGCCGGCCGGCTTCACCAGCATGTAGCCCTCCATCTCGAGGTGGAGCGCCGAGCAGAACTCCGTGCAGTAGTAGGGGAAGACTCCGGCCTTGTCCGCCGTGAAGCTCACCGATGCGGTTTCGCCCGGCTCGATCGACGCGTGCACGTTGTACTTTCCGACCGTGAAGCCGTGGGTCTGGTCTTCCGCCCGTTCGAGATTCGTGAGGTGGACGGTGACCTCGTCGCCCTTGTTCACCTCGATGATCTCCGGCGTGATGTGCGAGCGGATGAGTGTCCCGAAGACCTCCACCTTCTTGCCATTGCGTTCGATGCGCTCCTCACCGGCGCGTGTCTTGAAGGCTGAGATCAATCCGGTTCTCGTGTTGGTGCCCGACTTGTACCGAACCGCCGGCTTGAGGAGCTTCGCATCGATCGCCACGGTGTAGTGGGGCTCACCCAACGGCAGCGGCATGTCGTACAGCAGCTCCATCTTGTCGCCGCGGATGTCGATGAGCTGGTGGTTCTGCGGGTGCAGCGGCCCCACCGGATTGAAGCGGTCGATGGCGAGCTTGTTCAGCGCGACCAGGTAGTCGCCACGGGGATTCACCGTATCCCCGTGCATCGTCATCAGGTGACCGATGTTGTAGTGGATCGGGATCCGGTCGAGCAGCTTGCCCTGGATGTAGTCCCAGCGGGCCACCATCGAGTCGACGTAGAGTGACGTGTAGACGATGCCCTTCTTCCGGTCGAACTGGGAGTGCAGCGGTCCGAGCCCCAGCGGCACCTGGGTGTGCAGCGCATCCTGCAGGCCGATGATCGGAATGCCATACGGATCCGTGTCCGAGAACTGGCGGGCCTTGATCAGCTTCTGGATCTTGCTCCAGCTGTAGACATAGGTATGGCTGTCGAGCTTCCCGCTGATGACGATGTACTTGCCATCCGGGGAGATGTCGACGCCGTGGGGGCTCTTCGGCTCGGGGACCAGGAAGAGGATCCCCTCTTTGATGGCCGTGTCGAGCGTGATCACATTGTGGCCGTTGATCTTGATGGTCTTGCCCGCCTGCGCCAGCGAAACGGCCTTGCGCCAGTTGATGACGTGCAGGTAATCGGTGTCCTTGGCGGAGCAGCCCGCCTCGAAGGGCGGCCTTCCGCGCTCGATCCCCCCCACGTAGCGCTCGGAGCAGAAGGAGTTCGTGAAGGACCAACCCGAGCTCGGGCCCTTGCCGAAGTCCGAGAGGTCCTGGCTGTAAGGCGGAAGCTCGATCGAAAACGACTTCTCCGGGACCAGGCGACCCTTCTTCCTGTCGAACTTCCAGTAGGTGACGCCGCCCCGGTACGATTCGTTGAACTCCTCGAGCGGGCGGTAGTCGCCGCCGAGTGGGGCCGGATATTGCGCCGCCTCGATCACCCACTCGGTGTTCTCGCTGACGAAGGCGCCCCCGTGCTGGGACTGGAAAATGGGGTTGACGACGATCTGCTTGGTCTCGAAGTCGTGCAGGTCGATCACCGCGAGGCGCGGGTTGGCCTTGTCGTTGATGAACAGGAACTGCCCATCGTAGTCGCCGTTCGTCTCCGAGAGTGCGGGATGATGGGTGTCGCCCCAGTCGATCTTGCGGCCGTCGATCCGGCCCTGTTCGAGCACCGCCTTCGACTCGTCCTCGAATCCGTATGCCTGCCACGGCTCGGGTGTGAACACCGCGATGTACTTGAGGATTCGCATGGAGGGGATGCCGTACACGATGACGTGCCCGCTCTGTCCGCCCGACGCGAACGCGATGTACTCGTCTCGCTTGCCGGTCGGCACGTACGTCTTGGCCGCCGCGAGCAGATCCTTCTGGTTGATCTCCCGGCGTTTCATGACCTGCTGCAACGTCTCCGCCGCCTGGGCGGCCGGTGCGCTCGCCAAGCACGCGGCCAGCACGACCGCGAACAGGTTGAAGAGGACGTGGCGAGGGGCCACTCGAAGTTTCGAGGTCACGTTGCAACCCTCCATCGGACTCGCGCCAAGATTGGCGCCGGACGCCCCACCAGTGCAAGGGGGGTGCCACCATTCGCCTCGGACCGACGGATCTCCAACTGCCGAACCGCACAGTGGAATCGCGCGGAGCCAGCCTCGGCGGCGCTCGATCTCGTCCGAATAACGGGTCAATACGCCCCATTCCGGGGCCTATTCGCCCGTTTTTGCCCCACTTCGTGGCGCCAGCAACCCCCCGTACGCGAACACCGCCCCGGACGCGCGATCGCGATCCAGGCAGCTGGAGCCGCGGCGTCCGAGCTCTTCCCTTGGCGGCCCGGGGCAGAAAGCCGCGGGCCCGGGGCCCGCCTCCCCACCGGGTGCGCGTGAGAGCGCCGCCTGTGGCCCCACGCGCTGGCATCGTTCGTGCACAGCGGAGGGCGGACTGTGAATCAGGGAGACTCCATGCACAATCAAGTCACGCTCTCGAAGCGCATCGCCGGCGTCTTCGCCGCGATTGCCGCCAGCCTCTTCGCGACCGCGCCGGCCCACGCAGCGACCGAGGGGTGCCCCACGTGGTTCCCCGATTTCCAATGCGAGCGGTCTGGACGCTACGACGGCTTCGTCATGCCGATCAGCCATCCGTATCTGTTCGAGGACCCGTTCATCACCACGGGCATCAACCTGGTCGGAATCTGGCACGACTACCCGCAGGGCTCGGTATT
>JBHHVG010000035.1:0-13915 GCA_046754165.1 Myxococcota bacterium | reverse complement strand
ACCCAATCCACGACCGCCGGGCTCGAAACGTGGACTCCCGCGGCGTCGGTGAAGGACGCGCGCACCTGGTCGCTTCCCAGGCCGCCGCTGTCACTGTAGGCAAACGACGCGATACCACTCAGATCCGTCGTGCTCGTCCCGCCCTGCCCCGCGTTCGGTCCCGCGAACACGTCGAAGGTCACCGTTGCCTCGGGAATCGGATCGAAAGGCGGACGACCCGTCAGGACCGAAGCGTCGAGAGTGGTCTGGCCGCCGAACGGGGCCGTCACGGCAGCGGGCGATAGCGAGATCTGCCCGCCCAGGAATACCACGATCCCAGACGCCGCCAACGAGAATGACTGCGGAGACAGGGGCACGTTGGTGCCGACGACTTCGATCTGATAGTTCCCGGCGGGCGGGTTGTCGATGACCACCTGCTCGATATTGTTCACGCTGTCTGGTTGCGTACGCACCGCCGGCGCGGCCGGATTGGCCGGATCCAAGGTCCATGGGAAATGCGGAGTGCCCGTCGGATCCACCACCCGCAGATCCAGATCATTGACGAGCGCCGTGGCGACGTTCGGAGTGCCGGGCGCGTCATCCCAAGCAAGTGTGGCCTTGAACTGGAGATCCCCGGGATCTACGGGCACGACGATCGAGAACGTCGCGCCATGGTCGATCTCGTCCTCGAGAAACGCTCCGGTTCGCATGAAGTCGATGGTGGGTTGGATGCGCACCGATCCGTACCCACTCTGATAATCCGGGCCGGGATTTCCGATATCCACTGCGTTGTGGGCGAGAAGCACCTTGAGCGTCGAGTTCCTGAACGTGGGCTGGCCCGGAAACTGGAGGCGGAAGTCCTGTAGCAGCAGCGAGGCCAGACCCGTGACGGTTGGCGCAGCCATGGACGTCCCGCACAGGACGGTGTATCCGAAGACACCGATCGCGGTGTTGCAGGAGGTGACGCCAAGATCGGCGTCGGTCTGGCAACCCGGCGCGACAACGTCGGGCTTCAATCGCCCGTCGTCGGTTGGCCCCCAGCTCGAGAACGCCGTCATCGAATCGTCATTGGAGTTCACGGCGCCGACGGTGATGTGGTTCTTTGCGCCGGCCGGAGGCGCTGTTGAGTGATAGCCGTTGACGTGCTCCGCGGGGCAGGCCGCACAGGCTCTCTCGTTCCCGTTGGCCCAGACACTCAGAAACGGGGCGCCGAGGCTCCCTCGGACGACCGCGTCGATGAGGGCGGAGGTCACGCCGTAGTCTCCGGTGATCTCGCAGGGAAAGCCGTTGGAACAGACATTCGTGCCGATGGAGTTGTTGGCGATGTCCGCGTCCTGCGCGTTCATCGCGTCGCCGTAATCCACCTCGAGATCTCCGGGGTTGGTGTAGAGGAAAGTCCCGGTCCCGTCGCTCTCGAATCCGTAGGAGAGAAGGGTCGCGGCGGGCGCCATCCCGCGCCGTAGCCCCGCGGATTGCGAACCGCTCCCTCCCAGGGTACAGGCGACGTGCGCGGCGTGGCTGGAGAAAGGAGATGAGTCCATCAGGGTGAGGCGCCCGCTCATGTCGGGATGAACGATCCCGCTCGTCGAGGCCGCACGACCGGTGTCGTAGACCATGGCGGTCACGCCAGAGCCGTCCAGGTCGAACGGAGGGGCCTGCACGAGATCGGCACCTACGAGCTGGCGATTGCTGTCGTTGAGTCAACGCATCCTGGGGAGTGCGGGTTCGATGTACTGGACGCCGTCTTCATCGGCGAGCTCTCCAACCCGCGACAGGGGCAGTTCGATGACCAGGCCGTTCACCGATTTCAGCTGCGCGCGGATGACCCCGCCATGTCGCCGCACGATCTCGGTGCCCGCGAGATCCGCCGAGACGTCCGAATGGAAGAGGATGTAGGCACCGACAACAGACCCCCGCGTGCCGTCCGTACGCACCACCGCCCAACCAGGTTCTCGACCCGCGGCCAGGTAGGGATGGAGCTTCCAGCGCTTCGCAACCGCGCGACCGTCGAAGAGCGAAGAGATTCTGGCCAACGCCTGTCGATCGACACCCGTTTCGGAAACCGACGCGAAATATGCGTTCTTCCCCAGGTACGCGAGCAGTCGCAGCCCTGCGTCCGCGCAGAGGGCCTTCTCCGACCGCGAGAGCGGCTCCTTGAACTGCACGATGAGGTGCCGGTCGCCTCTCGCGGGCACCAGTTGGGCGATGCGACTCGCCGTCTGACCGGCAACCTGGCCGACAGCGTGGCTGGGACCGCTGCGCCACTCGATTCGGGGCTCGGCCGAGACGGCCCCGGGTTGGCTCCAGGTCGCGAGCAGCGCAAACGACCAGATCAGCATGGCTCGACGCTGGCTCAACTCTCACCTCGGCTTCTTCCCGCGGTGGGCGGAAAGCTGCTGTGTCGCGTTCACCCGTCCGACGCTCTGGGAATGGTTCGATATCGGGTACCGACATCCGAGAGTTGATGCGAAAGGATCCAGCGCCTGCTGAACTCGATCATAGGGAAATCGCTGCGTTCTCGAAATTCTCCAGGGCAGGTGCGAAGGCTGCGAGGGCGATTGACGCTCACGAACGTTCGTGCCGTCCCGGGGACGTTCCGAGGTAACGCGCGAGAAGCAGCGTGACCTCTTCTACGAACGTGCGTTGGTCCAGTTGGTGGATTCCGCGCAGAACGAAGCGATGAGAGAGGCTCTCGGTGGTCTGCACGACGAGGTGCGCAGCCACGTCCGGATCGCGGATCTCGAGGTGCTGCTCGCGCAAGACTCTTTCGAGGGTGTGCGCCAGCGACTCCTCGAAGCGCAGCACGCAGGCGTGCGCCTTGGGCGGATGAGTCGCTTCGTCGAAGAGGATGCGGTGGAGCGCTGGGCTTCGCGTGTGGAAGACCACGATGGCTTCCACGAAGCGGCGCAAGAACAGCGAGAGACTCTCGCTTGCCCGAGGCGCCTCCAGCATAGCCCCGCTCTTCGAGAACCTGAGCCGCGGCGTCGAGGATGGCCTCGACCGTGATGCGCGAACGCGCCTGGGACGGCCGTCTGCGGGCATCTGCCGGGCGTCTTTGCGGCACTGAGGGACTCCTCGAGAATCCGAGTAGCGAATCCGAGCGATTGCTCGGATCCTAGCGGAAGCCGCTTGGCGGCGTGGAGGTTCCCGATGGACGTCTTCTCGATCGCGCGCGGGGCGCCGCCGCTCCGACTCGTCGGCTTCTTCCCGGTGTTGATGGTGTGGCCGGTGACGGGGCTGCAGCACGCGACCGGCGCCAGGTAACGCCCGATGACCCGCCCGCTCGACCACTACGACCGATTCTCCTTTCTGATCGATCTGTTTCGCGACTGGCCCTACCACGAGGCGCGCGCTGCGGCCATCGGCGCACTTCACCGGATGCTTCCGGCTGGCACGCGCGTCGCGCTCATGGAGGTCTACTTCGAGCGCCGCTCGCTCGCGTGCCGCGTCGTCGACTGGATCGGTGCCGCCGACTGTACGCGGGGCAGCTGGGAGGCGCTGGAAAAGCGCCTCGTCGACTATCGTCGGGTCGACTTTCCACTCCAATTTTCGAGGCTGATCGTGGCTTCGGGGACGAAGAGATGAGCGCCGTGGGGAGTCTGGATCTCATTCTCGCGACGACCGTGGCGGCGGAGCTGTTGCTCGGCGCCGGTCTGGTGATCACGCTGATGTCGAACGGGGCGGTTCGAGTGTGGCCTCCGCCGGGCCGGGTGTCGTGGCAGTTCTGGGCCGTTTGGACGTTGACCGTGGTGTCGAGCGTCGGGGTCTTGCTGGTCGGGATCCTCGACTGGAAAACCGCCGTTCCCGGTCACGGGCTCCGTCTGGTGATTGGCGCCGCCTTAGCGCTCGGTGGACTCGGCTTCGCGAGTTGGGGCATCGCGACGCTCGGCAGACACGCGACCCTGGGCCTCCAAGGCACCCTGATCGGGAGTGGCCCCTATCGGTGGACGCGCAATCCGCAGTACGTCGGCGACATCGTGGCGTTGGTAGGTTGGGCGGTCCTGTGCAATTCGGGCAGCACGTGGCTGGTGTCCGCGCTGGGGATGGCGTGGTTCGCCCTCGCTCCCTTCACGGAGGAACCCTGGCTTCGGGCGCAGTACGGGGAGGCGTACGATGCCTATCGACGTCGACTGCCCCGTTTCCTGGGAAACCGCTCGAAGAACGGAGAACGCCGCTGACAAACCGTCGGCCGGTGCCCCGAGTGAACGATCTGCCTGGCGTTTACACCGGGCCCGCCGGTCCTTCGCGAAGCCCGCGCTGAACGAGCTCGTCGAGCTTCGACAGGAAGCGCGACCGATCCTTCGCGGCGATCGGCGGCGGCCCGCCGGACGCGATGCCCGCCTCGCGCAGCTGCGCCTTCAGGTCTCGCGTGGCGAGCTGGTGACCGATCGAGTCCTCGCTGAAGGCGCGTCCGTTCATCCCGAGTACGCGGGCGCCGGCCTCGAGGCAGCGCGCCGCGAGCGGGATGTCGGCCGTCACGACGACGTCCCCTCGGCGAACGCTCCCAGCGATCCAGTCGTCGGCGGCGTCGGGCCCCGCGTCGACCACGACCCTCTCGATGTCGAGGCCCGGGGGCACGGAAATGCGGGAGTTGGCCACGAGCACCACGCGCACGCCGTAGCGGAGCGCGACATCGTAGGTCTCGTCCTTCACCGGACAGGCGTCTCCGTCCACGAAGATCTCGATCAAATGTGGCTCCCTGGCCGGGGATGGGACCGCCACGGTACCGCAGACCGCCAACGGGGCGCGCTGCGCGCCGTCCGCTAGTGTGTCGGCATGACGACGCGACACGAGAAGGTGGAACGTTTCCTCGCACTGCACCGCCCGGGTGAGCCGCTGGTGCTCCCCAACCCGTGGGACGCCGGCACGGCGAAGCTCTTCGCCTCGCTGGGGTTCCAGGCGTTGGCCACGACGAGTTCCGGCCACGCCGGGACGCTCGGGCGCAGCGACGGGGCCGTCACGCGGGAAGAGGCGCTCGCCCACGGCGCAGAGATCGCTGCGGCGACCGAGCTGCCGGTGAGCGCCGACTTCGAGAACGGCTTCGCCGACGATCCCGCTGGTGTCGCCGCCACGGTGCGCGCGGCAGCGGAGGCAGGCCTCGCCGGATGCTCGGTCGAGGACTATACGGGCGACGCGACGCGCCCCTTCTACGAATTGGAGCTCGCGGCCGAGCGCGTCAGCGCGGCGGCCGAAGCGTCGCGGAGCCTGGAATCGCGGCTGGTGCTGACAGCGCGGGCCGAGAACCACCTGCGCGGAAACGACGACCTGTCCGACACGATCGCGCGGCTCCAGTCGTACCAGGAGGCCGGTGCCGACGCGGTCTACGCGCCGGGCCTGCGCGACGTGGGCGCGATCGAGCAGGTCGTGCGGTCGCTGGACGTTCCGGTGAACGTGCTCGTCGTTCCAGGGGGTCCGACGGTTCCGGAGCTCGCGTCGGTGGGGGTGGCGCGCGTTTCCGTCGGCGGTGCCTTCCACCTCGTGTCGCTCGCGGCGGCCGCGCGCGCCGCACGCGAGGTGTTGGAATCGGGGACCCATGGCTTCTGGGACGAGGCGGTCGAAGGAATCAAGGCCCGTGAGCGCGCCTTCTCGTAGGTCGGTGCTCTCGTATCGGCGCGACGTTCCGCGGCGCCCTCTGTTGGCGCGTTCCGCCGCCGCGGAGACAGCAAGCGGCCGGAGAGGTCGGATTTGATCCTCCTGCTCAAGAACGTCCTCTTCACGCTCGTCGTGCCCGGAAGTGTCGCGGTGCTGGTTCCGCTGCTCATCGCTCGCGCCGAACCACCCGCGACGGGCGGGACGCTCGCCATCGCGGCGACGCTCTTCGCACTCGGCGGCGCCATCTACGCGTGGTGCGTGTGGGACTTCGCGGCGTTCGGGCGCGGCACGCCCGCGCCGATCGACGCCCCGAAGAAGCTCGTGGTGCGCGGACTCTACCGGTACACACGCAATCCCATGTACCTGGGAGTGCTGACGGTCATCGGCGCCTGGGCCGTGTACTTCCAATCGGCGCGCCTCGTCGTCTACGGCGCCGCCGTCTTCGCGTGCTTCCAGCTGTTCATCCGGCGCTACGAGGAGCCCCATCTCACGCGCGCGTTTCCCGGCGAATACGCGTCATACCGGGACGCCGTGGGTCGATGGCTTCCGCGACTCTGGTAGCGCCCGACGCCCCGCCGCCTAGAACAGCTCGCCCACCGGCTGGGTCGGCGGCGGGCGCTGCAGCGCGAGCGCGATCAGGTGGGCGAGGGCGCGGGCGACCTTCTCGCCGTCCACCTCGTCGGATAGGAACCAGCTCTGCCGTGCCACCGGCCTTCCGCCGACGCATTCACCGTCGTGACAGGTTTCCTGGTGGATGCAGGGAGTCGAACGGCACTCGAGGCTCACGACCGATGGGGCGAGGTCGTCTGGGGAGACCGCGAGATTCCGGACGTCGACGGTGTAGTGGTGCCAGACGGACGGGTCCGCTGGGTTGCGCAGGCGGAACGCCATCACGCCCTCGTCGCTGACGTCGAAGTCTGCCGGAGGGTCTCCGCTCTCCCAGCGATCCCGCAGCTTGTCCCGCACGAAGGCGACGGTGTCCGACCACGTGGCGCCACTCGCGGGCCTCTCGGCGGCGGCCGTCTCGAGCGGTTCGAGCACGGCGCGCAGCGTGCGCGACTCGCCGGGCTCGAGGTCGATGACGGTCTTCCAGCGGGAATGCCCGGCCTTGTCTACGACGACGGCATGGCGACCCGGAGCCAGCGTGTGGGCCGTCGGGCCGGTGGGACCCATGACCTGGTCGTCGATGGAGAGCAGGTCGCCGTACACGTTGGATCGCACCACCACGCTGGCGGCAGGATTGGCCGGCGCCTCCGGTGGCGCGGACGCGCACGCCAGCAGTGCGGCGAGCGCCACCGCGCACAGCGGGCGGCTGCCGCGTCCGATCGAGGGGGATCTGCACACGGCAATCATTCTACCACTCCGCCCGCCAACCTCGACCGGCGGAGTGGCGTCGTCAGAGCACGAAGTAGGCCGCGAAGGCGCTGACGGCCCAGCAGGTCAGTCCCCCCAGGACGGCCGATCGCAGCACCGGAACCGACGTCAGCCGATCGAAGCCGCCGGCGGCCAGCACGGCCAGGCACGGCGTCGTCGCGCACAGGTAGCTGGCCTTGGCGACGCAGTAGAAGGGGATGCGGAGGTTGACGATGACGAGCGCCGCGACATAGGCGACGACGCAGGCGAGCGCGAAGAGCAGCGCGACGCGGACGTCCGGTCCGGTCGCCGCGCTGCCGTCGGACTCCGCGCCGCGGGGAGAGAACGCCCGCAGCGAGCCCAGCGCGATGGCGGCCGACGGCAGCAGGGCGAGCTGTGCGCCGGCGAGCATGAAGCTGTAGTTCCACGGGGGCTCCATCGCGCGCACCGCGATTCCGCTGAGCAGCCCGTCGGTCCACAGGCTCGCGTACAGTCCGTCCCAGATTCCGACGACCGCGGCGTAGACCGGGTACGCCAACGCCTCGCCGAAGCGCAGGTACTGGTCGACGGTTCGGAAGCCGGGCTCTTGCCACCAGGCGGTGCGGCCCTCGGTCGTGAAGATTCCGACCACTGGAGCGCCCATCAGCAGCGTGTTGCGCAGGTAGTACCAGCCGGCCACCAGCACCACGCCGAGCGCCACCACCGAGGCCCCAGACGCGGCGCTTCTCGGCGATCGATCCGAGCCCGCGCACCGGAACGCGACCGCGGCGAGAACGGGGAGCACCAGCAGCAGCGCGCTCACCTTGGACAGCATCGCCGCGCCGAGCAGCACGCCGATCCACGCGAGCCTCCGCCGGCCGGGCTCGTCGCGGCGCATCAAGACGCCGAAGGTCATCGCGATCGCTGCGCCGCCGAGCAACGCGGTCAGCGGCTCGTTCGCGACGGCCTGGGCCATGTAGAGGTTCACGGGCAGGAGGCCGCCGACCAGTGTGCCGATCTTCTGAAGGTCTTCGCGTTTCGGGTACACCACGCGCGCTGCGCGGTAGCAGAGCTCGACCTGGAGGAGGCCGCACGCGAGCGGCAACACGCGCAGCAGCTTGACGACAGTGCCCTCGGCGAAGGTGGGCGTGAAGAGCGCATACAGCGGCGCCAACAAGAGATAGGAGAGGGGCGCCTGCATCATCTCTCCGCCCTGGGTGGCCAGCGGCAGGCTGCGCTCGTTCACGAGGTGGCGCACGTAATCCATGTGCAGCACCACGTCCATCCCGACGTACTCCGGGATCTTGCCGATGTTGTTGACCGCGAGCGCGCCCCAGGCGCCGAGCAGCAGCCAGCGCAGCTGGGACGCGCTGATCCGCAGGCGTGCGAGCGGGCCTTCCCCTCGGCTCCGTCGAACGGCGAGATCCGCAGCGACGACGAGCAGGAAGAGCGGAAGCAGAACGGGGAGGAGACCCAGCAGCGCGCTCCCGGCGTGCGGGAACTCCCGCGACACCGCCAGCGGCGGGGGCCCGTCCCGGACGATCCGCACCGGCTTCCACTTCACGGCGTCCCAGCTCGCGTCCCAGCCGTTGCCGGTGTCGACGCCGAGGGCCTGCGAGTGCGCCCACAGCAGGGAGGGCGTGCGCCGGCCCTCGACGAGAACGGCGAGGGTGTGGCGGCCCGGGGCGAGCCGGGGCGTCAGCTCGATGGACCGCTTCCGGCGCCAGCGATCGTCCTCCGGACCGCGCGGCTCGCGATGGACGATCACACCGTCGAGCTCGACGGTGGCGGAGGCGAGGGCGCGCAGCTCCAGGACCGGTCGCAGAACGGCGCGACGCGTCTCGAACGCCGTGCGGTAGAGCGTGGTGTGTGGCCGGGCGGGATACGCCAGGGGGCGGCGCGGCACGTCTCCGCGGATCCAGTGCGCGCCCCCGTCCTCCTCCAGGAAGATTACGCCCGGGTGCGACTTCACGGCGCTGAAGACGAGCAGCGCCGCCCCGGCGGTGAAGAGCAGGACACCACCGGCCAAGGCCAGCTGCACGAGGGTCCCATTCCGCTCCATGGGTGGAGGATACCCCCGGCGCGCAGCAGAGGGCGGCCGCTAGGACGCGATGCGATAGCGGATCGGCAGGTGTTTCAGCCCCACGACGAAGCTCGACTGGATCCACTCGGGCTTGCCGGCCAGCTCGACGTGCTCGACGCGCCTCATCAGCTCGCCAAACATCGCCCGCTGGGAGCGCCGCGCGAGGTGCGCGCCCAGGCAGAAGTGCTCGCCGTGACCGAAGCCGATGTGGCGGTTCGGAGAGCGGTCGACGCGAAACTCGAAGGGGGCGTCGAAGACCTCTTCGTCGCGGTTCCCCGAAGCGTAGAAGAGGATCAGCTCGTCCCCGGCCTCGATCTCCTGGCCGCCGACGACGGTGTCGCGCGCCGCGGTGCGCTTCATGTAGTTGACCGGAGACGCCCAGCGGACGATCTCTTCGACGGCGGACTCCATCAGGGTGGGGTCACGCTTCAACTTCTGCCACTCACCGGGGTTCTGGATCAAGGCGTGCATGCCGCCGGCGAGCGCGTTCTTCGTGGTGTCGTGGCCCGCCGTGAAGGTGATCAGGTAGTAGCCGAGGGTCTCCATCTGACCCATCGGCTCTCCGTCCACGCGTCCATTGGCGAGCATGGTCGCCAGGTCGTCGCGCGGGTTGGCGCGGCGGTCTGTGATGATCGGCTCGAACAGCTGGTACAGCTCGAGCCCGAGCTTCGAGATGGCCGCTTCGGCGTCTTCCCCCTGGATGCCGAGCTCCTCGTCGTCCGGGGCGAAGAGCTGGTTGGTGAGCTCCAGAATCCGCTTCTCCTGCTCCCGCGGCACGCCGAGGATCGTCGACAGCACGCGGAGCGGGTGGGCGACGGCGATGTCCATGGCGAAGTCACATTCGCCGCTCCGATTCGCCAGCATGTCCACCAGGTTCCGGGCGCTGTCCTGCACGATGGCGTCCACGTAAGCGAGGGCGCGGGGCGTGAAGAAGGGGCTCGCCACCTTGCGGTAGCTGCGGTGCTTCGGCGGGTCCATCTCGATGATGGTCCGCATCGCACCGAGGCCCTCCTGGCGGTCGATCACGATGTCGTTGCGCTGATGGGTGATCCCGGGCTCGCTGAGAAACGTCGCCGGATCGCGGGAGATGTGACAGATGTCCTCGTGGCGTGATGGCCCAGAAAGGCGGGTAATCCGGCGGCTCGCAGCGGTGGACCGGGGAGTCCTTGCGCAGCTTGGTCCAGGTGTCATGGGGCGGCCCGTTCTCGCCGTACGGCGCGGGGTCGATGAGATCGGTTCCATCGGTGATCGGCATGGGGATTCCTCGGTTCT
The DNA here is from genome assembly GCA_046754165.1 of Myxococcota bacterium. GTDB lineage: Bacteria > Myxococcota_A > UBA9160 > UBA9160 > SMWR01 > JAFDEI01. Next base: position 3,657 of record JBHHVG010000035.1, on the reverse strand, counting down.
CGACCAGTGGGGAAGAAGTGGGGAATAGACGGGTGTCGGAGCCCCCGGTTCAGCTCTCGGGTGGCTCGGACGTCAATCCGAGGGAGGGGACGAGGCGTCGCTCGAGGAAGCCGCGCAGCTCATCGTCGGTTCGCCGCGGGTCCGGAGCCACCAGCAGCGACACCTGCATGCGCAGCATCAGCTCGACGGCCTCGTCGGCTTCGGCATCGTTCCAGCCCGCCGCGGCTTCGAGCCCGGCGACGGCCTCGCGCGCCAGGGCGATGATCTCGGGATGCGTGAGATCCGCGAGCATCGCGGCGTCGATCAGCGTCGTATTCCATACCTCGGAGAGCAGCGGATTGAGCGGCACCTCGTTCACCACGTAGACCTCGGCCTCGATCGCCTTGCGCGCCGGCTGCGGGAAGCGGCGCAGGTGCTCGGCGAGGCCGCCGGCAAGGACGCGGCCGGCGCGCAGCATGGTCGCCATCACCAGCGCGTGGCGGTCCTCGAAGTAGCGGTAGACCGTGGGCCGACTGACGCCGGCCTCGTCCGCCACTGCCGAGACACTGGCCGAGCCGATGCCTCCACGGACGATGCAGCGCGCCGTCGCGTCGATCAGTCGCTCGCGGGCGGCCGCGCGCTGGGGCGGGTCTCCGGCCCAGGAGGATCCCCGGATCTCGAGCGGCGCGGCAAGGGCAGCGGATCTTGACATCAAGGCACCTACCGTATCGTAAGTATTACAACGGATCAATTTCTGTAAGATCCGCGCGGCCACCGTACGCTGTGAGATCACGGCGGATTCCGGCAGGGCCCCGCGCCCCATTCGCGACTCCATCTGGCATGATGCCACGCGATGTCGGAAAGGAAGGGTTGGCTGCTCGCGCTCGCCGTCGCGGCACTCGGAGTCTCGCTGCGCCTGGGCGCCGTCACGGGCTACTGGGTCAACGGCGACGAAGGCCTCTACGACTTTGCCGCCCACGCGCCCGCGGCCATGGCGCGCTTCACGATCGAGAACAACGCGCATCCGCCCCTGTACTTCTGGCTGCTGCGCGGCGTGGCGTGGGTGTCCGACGACTTCGTGTGGCTGCGTCTCCCCGCCCTGATCTGCGGGAGCCTCTCGATCCTGGTGATGTATGCCGTGGGCCGGGATATAGCGGGAGTTTCCTGCGGCCTCGCCGCCGCGCTGCTCGTCGCCCTGTCTCCCGGGGCGATCGCGCTCTCCCAGGTGATCCGCCCGTACGCCTTCCAGGGTCTGCTGCTCGCCGTGGCGCTGTGGTTCGTGCTCCGCTATCTGCGCGACCGCCGCCTGCGAGATCTGGTGGGTTACGCGGGCAGCGCAACGCTCGCGCTCTTCGTTCAGTACGGGAGCTTCCTGCTCGCGGCCGGCGTGGGGGCGGTGGTCGGGGGGATGGCGCTCGCGAGGCGTCTCGACGCGCGATCGCTGCGCGCCCTCGCCCTCGCCCACATCCCGTTGGCGCTCGGCGGGGCGTGGCTGTTCTATTTCCAGATTCGGCCGAAGCTCATGGGCCAGGCCATCCAGCGCGAGGCCGTCGAGGGCTGGCTCGCGGACCAGTTCGTCGCCGGTCCGGCATGTGTCTGGCGCGGCTTTCTCGGCCTCTTCGACTATCTGGCGGGTCCGTCCTTCGCTGCGGCGGCGGGGGTCGGCTTCGTCGTCGGCCTCGTCGTCTGTGTGCGCGAACGCCGCGTCGAGGTTGCCGGACTGTGCGCCGCCGCGCTGTTCGTCGCGGTCACGCTCTCGGTGCTGTCCCTCTACCCGTTTGGCGGCACGCGGCACTCCTTCCACCTGGCGCCGCTCGTTGTGCTTCCGATCGCCGTTGCAATCGGGCGGGTCATGTCCGCGGGGCGTTCGCGCGCGGCGGCGGCGGTGGCGATCGTCGCGCTGCTCTTCGTCGCCGCAGCGCCGACCCGATCCGCCCTCGGATTCTCCCCCTCCGGCCGCGATTCGGAGCTCTCGATTCCGCGTCGGGAGATGGAGGATCTGCGCGCGGTCTTCGACTCCGAGGCGTCCCGCCCGGGCCTCACGATCGTCGACGTCGAGACCGTCTACATGCTGTCGCCACTGCTGCGCGAGGTCGACGCCTGGCCGAGCTGGTTCGGCCTGCCGCGCATGGCCGTCTATCCCTGGCGCCAGCGCGTCGTCGTGGTGGCGCCGGTCTGGAACATGGACGCGGATCTCCCGGCGCGCCTCGCGCCGCGTCAGCTGGCGGGCGTGCTCGCGGCGATCGAGCTGAACCTTCCGAACGCCGTGAAGTACCTCGAGCGCGACGTCGGCGTGATCTCGACGAGCGGATCGCGCCTGTTGGATTCGATTCGGGAGCTGGCGGAAGAGGACGGGTTGTCCGGTGCGCTGACCGAGGAGGTCGCGCAGTCGCCGCACGTCGCGATCTTCCGCCTTCGGGTCGGCCCCTACCGGCAGGCGCTGGAGGATCGGATCCGCAGGTACAACGAGCGCCAGCGGTCAGACGCGGCGCTCTGATCCCCGCGTCAATCGGACGAGGGGGAGGCACTCGGCCGGGACGCGCGCGCCGCCTCGGCGAGCTGCTGCTCGATCTCCGGGCTCCTCGGCCCGTAGCGAATGACCTCCTGGTAGAGCGCGCCCGCCTCCTCGAAGCGCCCGAGATCGACGAGGGCGCGCACCTTCCCCTGGTAGGGATTCAGGAAGATCGCGGGGCCGATTGGCGGGACCATCGCCGCCTCGAAGTGCGCCAGCGCGCGCCCGGGCTCGCCGCGCTCGAGGTAGGCCGCGCCCGCGTTCGACTGGAGCTTCACGCTCCGGGGTTCGACCGCGACATCGTGGAGGCGCAGGGTTTCGTCGTTGGCCCACACCGGGTTGCGCTGGGCGGCCCGGATGCCGTGGAGGCCGGCCGCGAGGACGACGACCGCGGCGACCGCGGCGCCCCGGTGCGCGCCTGGCAGCGGCAACACCGCAGCCAGACGCTGGAGCGACCGCACCGCAGCCACGCAGAAGCCGGCGGAGGGCAGGTAGAGCAGGCGTTCGCCGAGAATCGTGCCGATCGGCAGCAGCAGGTTCGAGGCGGCCGCGAAGCTGAGGGCGAGAAACGCCAGGCCGAAGAAGATCTCGCGGTCGCGGCGGTAGCTCCAGACGAACGCGGCGAGCCCGAGCGCCAGCAGCGGAAGCCCCATCCAGAGCGCCGCATTGGACGGGTCGATCACGAGCGGAATGGCGTCGTAGGAGTAGTCCGAGCACAGCGTCCTGGGAAAGAGCAGGAGTCCGCCGTAGCGAAGGGAGATCAGCGCGGCGTTCACGACGCGCCAGCCCGCCGGCAGGGCGCCCAGCGGGTTGTCGACGAACGGGACCGGCGGGATCACCTGGTCTCCGATCGCCCACACGCGGGCGCCGATACACGCCGCCACCACCAGCGCGAGGCCGAGATAGAGCCCGCCACCGACGCGCAGCGTCGCGGCGAGGCCGGTCGGCGAGGGTCTCGCCTCTCCGCTCGCGTAGAGCCAGTCGATGAGGACGATCCCGGCGAGCAGACTCACCGCGCTCTCCTTGCTGAGGACCGCGAGCCCGAAGGCCGCCAGGCAACCGGCGGCGGCGAGGGTCGCGCGCGTCCCCACGGACCGGCGCGCCGAGATCGAAAGGTGGAGCGACAGCAGGCCGAAGCAGGCGGCCATCAGCTCCGGGCGCCCGAA
>JBHHVG010000034.1:0-14134 GCA_046754165.1 Myxococcota bacterium | reverse complement strand
CAAGGACCACTTCTACCAGCGCGCGAAGCGCGAGGGATTCCGCTCGCGCGCGGCCTACAAGCTCGACGAGATCCAGCGCTCCCACCGGCTGCTGCGGGCAGGGCAGCGCGTGATCGATGTCGGCTGCTGGCCCGGCGGCTGGCTTCAGGTTGCGTCGCGAGAGGTCGGGCCCAGCGGGCGGGTCGTGGGCGTCGACCTCGCGGTCATCGACCCCCCGCTAGAAAACGCGAACGTGATCGCGTTGTCTGGGGACATCTCCGAAGTCCGTGTGATCGAAGCGATTCTCGCGGCGCTGGGGGGCCCCGCCGACGTGCTGCTGTCCGACGCGGCGCCCAAGCTGACGGGGGTGCGCGCGGTGGATCGGGCGCGCGAGGAGACGCTGCTCGAGGGCATCGAGGCGGGAGTCGCCGAGCTGCTGCGGCCTGGCGGCGACCTGCTCTGGAAGCTGCTCGAGGGTCCCGAGGCCCAGGCCATCGACCGCCGCCTGCGCGGGCGCTTCGAGCGCGCCAAGACCGTCCGGCCCGACGCGAGCCGCAAGGGCACGACGGAGCGCTACGTGCTCGCCCGGGGGTACCGCGGCCCCGGCTGAGGCCCCCCCGCTCCGGTTCGACGCGGCTATGCTGCTGCGACCGAACGCGAACGCCCGAGGTCCCCCCGTTGTCCGCCCGCCCGTTCTCCATCCTGGGAATCCAGCAGATCGCGGTGGGCGCCGCCGACAAGGCGCCGCTCCGCGCACTGTGGATCGATCTGCTCGGCCTGACCGTGGCGAGCGAGTTTCGCAGCGAATCCGAGAACGTCGACGAGGACATCGCGGTCGCCGGCCGCGGGACCATGAAGGTCGAGGTCGATCTGATGCAGCCCATCGACCCGGAGAAGCGCCCCAAGGTGCACGATCCGGCCCTGAACCACGTGGGCCTGTGGGTCGACGACCTGCGCGCCGCCGTCGCCTGGCTCACCGAGAACGGCGTGCGCTTCACGCCCGGCGGCATCCGCAAGGGAGCCGCCGGTCACGACGTGTGCTTCATCCACCCCAAGGGCAACGACGCGTTTCCGATCGGCGGCGTGGGCGTGCTGATCGAGCTGGTGCAGGCGCCAGACGACGTGGTCGCCGCCCATCGCAGCCAGCCCGACTGAGCCCGCGCCCCCGGCCGGGAAATCCGACGGAGGAATCATGAGCGAAGCCGTGGAGCCGTTCTCGATCGAGGTTCCCGACGCAGTCCTCGACGACCTGCGCGAGCGCCTCGCGCGCACGCGCTATCCGGACCAGATTCCCGGATCCGGCTGGGATTACGGCACCGACGGGACCTACCTGCGCGAGCTGTGCGCGTACTGGCGCGACAAGTTCGACTGGCGCGCGCAGGAGGCGCTGCTGAACGGCTTCGACCAATTCCGCAGCGAGATCGACGGGCAGCTCCTTCACTTCATCCACCAGCGCTCGAAGGAGCCAAGGGCCCTGCCCCTCGTCATCACGCACGGCTGGCCGGGCTCCGTGTTCGAGTTCCACAAGATCATCGGTCCGCTGACCGACCCGGTCGCCCACGGCGGGCGCGCCGAGGACGCCTTCCACGTGGTGTGTCCGTCGATGCCCGGCTACGGCTTCTCGGGCCCGACCAGAAAGCCCGGCTGGGACGTGCGCGAGGTCGCCGTCATCATTGCCAAGCTGATGGCCCGCCTGGGTTACGACCGTTACGGCGCCCAGGGGGGCGACTGGGGCTCGATGGTCACGGCGCACCTCGGCGCCCACGATTCGGAGCACGTCTGCGGCATCCACCTCAACATGGTGGTGGCCTTCCCGCCGGCGGGCGGCGGCGACCCCGCCGACGGGCTCTCGCCGGATGAGCTCGCGGACCTTGCGGACCTCGGCGCGTTCCAGGCCGGGGAGACCGCCTACCAGCAGATCCAGGGCAGCAAGCCCCAGACCCTGGGCATCGCGCTCAACGACTCGCCGGCCGGTCTCGCCTCCTGGATCGTCGAGAAGTTCCGCAGCTGGAGCGACTGCGACGGCGACGTCGAGCGGCGCTTCAGCAAGGACGAGCTGCTCGCGAACATCACCCTCTACTGGGTGACGGAGACGATCAACTCGTCGTTCCGCCTGTACTGCGAGAGCATGCGCGCGGGGTCCTTCGGGCCCGTGAGCCAGCGCATCGAGGTTCCGATGGCGGGCGCGATCTTCCCGGCGGAGATCATTCGGCCGCCGCGCCGCTGGGCCGAGGCTGTGTACGACGTGAAACGCTGGACGCGCATGGAGTCGGGCGGTCACTTCGCCGCCCTGGAGGAGCCGGAGGCCCTGGTCGCCGACCTGCGCGCGTTCTTCGCCACGCTCCGCTGAGCCGCGCCCTTCACGAGCGCTTTCTCATCGAATTCGAAGCATTGGGGCGCAAAGCTGCACGTCGCGCCGGCCGCGACGCAGAAAATCCGCAGGCAGATCCTGGTTTTTCCCCGAGCGATTCTCGGGCATCGCCGTATGGGGCTCTCGGCCCCGCGCCCTACGTTTCCCGACGGGGGACGATGCGCTGCGGGCCGCGCGAGGAGCCGACATGCACACCACGATCGTCCTGGCGGACGACCACAAGCTGGTCCGCGAGGGAATCCGCAAGCTGTTGGAAACCCGCGACGACTTCGAGGTGATCGGCGAGGCCGCCGACGGCGAAGAGGCCGTGCAGCTGGTAACCGAGAAGCGGCCGGACGTGGCGCTGATGGACATCTGGATGCCGCGCCTGTCGGGCATCGATGCCACGCGGCGCATCGGCAAGCGCGGCATTCCGACCAAGGTGCTGGTGCTGTCGATGCACGAGAGTCGCCGCTACGTCGAGGAGGTCCTCCGGGCGGGCGCCGCCGGCTACATCGTGAAGAACGCGGCGTCGCAGGATCTGCTGAACGCCATCGACGCCGTTCGCAGCGGCATCTCGTACCTGTCGCCCGCCATCACCCCGCAGGTGGTCGAAGCCATCGCCCGTCCCGGCGACTCGGCGTCGCTCGGCCTGGCGTCGCTCACGGAACGCGAGCGCGAGGTGCTCCAGCGCATCGCCGACGGCCTGTCGAGCAAGGAAATCGCCGCCGTGCTCGGCGTATCGCTGAAGACCGTCGATTCCCACCGCTCGAACCTGATGGAGAAGCTCGACATCCACAAGGTGTCGGGCCTGGTGCGCTTCGCGATCCGCGCCGGCCTGGTGGAGCTGTAGAGGACGCCCCGGCTGGCCGCGTTCCCGCCCTCCACCGGTCATCGGAATCCGTGTGATATCGTCGACGGCCGCGTCTCCCGCGCGCGATTCCCCTCGGAGTGACCATGAACGACTGGCTGCGCGGCCTCTTCGCCGATCGTCCGACCTGGATGAATGTGCTCATGGTGTTCTGCGGCTACATGGCGTTCGTCTACTTGCCGTGGGATCTCTTCGTGAAGCCCGTCGACGTCGACGAAGAGGTCTGGTTCGGCGTGCTCTTCCACGGCTGGACCGCGAAGCTTCTCGAGCCGTTCCACTGGGCGGTCTACGCCGCCGGCGCCTACGGCTTCCGCAGCATGCGGCCGTGGATGTGGCCATGGGCGGCGATCTACGCCGGCCAGATCGCCATCGGCATGCTGGTGTGGGGGCTGCTCTACGGGCCGGGAGGTTTCGGCGGCTTCGCGATGGCGCTGATCGCCTTCACCGCCTTCGCGGCGCTCACCCGCGCGCTGTGGCGGGCCCGGCCGCTCTTCGAGGCCGGCACCCGCTCCCTGTCCGAGCGCTACGGTGGCTGGGCCGTGATCACCGGCGCATCGGCCGGGCTCGGCGAGGCCTTTGCACGCGCGCTGGCGCGCGAAGGGATCTCTTGCGTGTTGTCCGCGCGCCGCGAGGACCGCCTGCGCCGCCTGGCCGACGAGCTGTCCGGCGCGCACGCGATCGAGACGCGGATCGTCTCCGCGGACCTCGCCAAGCCGGAAGACGTCCTGCGCCTGGCCGACGCCGTTGCCGACCTCGACGTATCGATCGTCGTGAACAACGCCGGCTTCGGAATGGCCGGTCGTTTCGCGAAGCTCGACAGCGATCGCTTGTGCGACATGATCCAGGTGAACTGCGCGGCGCCCGTCGCGCTCACGAGCCGTCTGCTGCCCAAGCTGCGCGATCGCGGCCGCGGCGCCGTCATCGTCACCGGCTCGGTGGCCGGGCGCCTGCCGCTGCCCCTCCACGCGGTGTACAGCGCCACCAAGGCCTTCGACCTCCACTTCGGCGAGTCCCTCGCCGCCGAGCTCGCCGACGAGAACATCGACGTCCTGGTGCTCGAACCGGGCCCGACGGCGACGGAGTTCCAGGCCGTCGCCAGGGAGGTCGCCCACGAAGGCGAGCCCGCGGCGGACGTCGTCGCGGTGGCCCTGCAGGCGCTCGGCCGCCGGCCGACGGTCATCTCCGGCTGGAACAACTGGCTGCGCGGCGCGATCGCACCGCGCCTGCTGCCACGTTCGCTGCTCGCCCACCTCGCCCACGAGGTGATGGCGGAGCACACCGAGCGAGAGCTGCGCTGATCCCACGCAGGTTCCCCGCACCGGAGACGCAGAGATGGCGCGTTCGTACTGGCTCGTGAAATCGGAACCCGACAAGTACTCCTGGGACGACCTCGTCCGCGACGGCTCGACCTATTGGGACGGCGTGCGCAATTACGAAGCGCGCAACAACCTGCAGGCGATGCGCGCAGGGGACCGCCTGCTCTTCTACCACTCGAACGAGGGCAAGCAGATCGTCGGCGTCGCCGTGGTGACGAAGCGCGCGTATCCCGACCCGACCACGGACGACGACCGCTGGGTCGTCGTCGACGTCGCCCCGCTGAAGGCGCTGCGGGAGCCGGTGAGCCTCGCGCGGATCAAGGACGACCGGGCGCTCGCGAAGCTCCCGCTGGTGACGCGCTCGCGCCTGTCGGTGATGCCCATCGAGAAGGCGGCCTTCGACCAGCTCTTGAAGCTGTCGGGGACGTCCCTGCGCTGAAAGGACTCAGCGGTCCCGCAGGTAGCTCGTCGCGAGCGCGTCCGCGTACTCGTTCCAGCGAGACCCGTCATGCGCCTTGATCCAGGTGAGCTCCGCGCCGGGGCGTTCGTTCGCGAGGGCGCAGAGCTCCTGCACCAGCTCGAGGTTGGCGATGGGGCCCGACTTGCGCCGCCAGCCGCGGGCCTCCCAGCCCGCAGCCCACTCGTTGACGGTTCGTACGCACAGCTGGCTGTCGGAGTAGATCTTGACCCGGCAGTCCAGCGGCAGCGCGCGCAGGGCGGCGATGAGCGCCGTGAGCTCCATGCGGTTGTTGGTGGTGTCCGGGTCTGCGCCGTGCTCTTCGGCCACGACGCGGTCGTCCGCGACCCACACGTAGCCCCAGCCGCCGGGCCCCGGGTTGCCCTCGCAGGAGCCGTCGGTGAAGACGCCGGCCGTGGGGCCGCCGGAGTAGCGCGCCAGCACCTCCTCCGGACTCAACAGCTCGTACTGGCTCGCGCGGCTCATCGGCTCGGGGTCCACCCTGGTGTCTGCGGCGCCCGGGCCGCGAGCGGCGCCGCGCCCGGAAGCTATCGCAGAAATCCGGGTTCGCTCCCGGACGAGCCGCACGCCGCGGCTGCGCGCGTCGAGCCCGGAAGGCCACCGGAACCGTCGATATTTGCATGAAACTTCATGGATCTGCTATTCAGACTCATGAGTCTATATTGGAGCGGACACGATGTCGACCGCGACGACTCCTTCGCCCAAGCAGCGGCGTCGCGCCGAGGATCTGGCGCGGCGCCGCGAGGACGCCGTCGCCGCTGCGGCGGCGGTATTCGCCGAGAAGGGCTTCCACGCCGCGCAGATGACCGAGATCGCGGCCCGCGCCGAGCTCTCCCGCGCCACGCTGTACGCGCTCTTCGAGGGAAAGGACGAGCTCTACACGGAGGTGATCGCCACCGCCGCCCGCGGCGTGCGCGACCTCGTGCGCGGCCAGGTGGAGGGGACCTCGGACCCCGCCGAACGGCTCCTGGGCGTGATCGATGCGCTCTTCGCCTGCTTCGAAGCGAGCCAGGACCTGCTGCGCATCTACGCGCGCGGCACCCACGGCATCCCGTTCCGTATCCGCCAGGAGCTCGGCGACGAGCCGTTCCACGTCTTCCAGGAGTTCGCCGATTGGGTGACGGGCCTCGCCGAAGCCGCGGACCGGGCCGGCCGGCTCGGCGGCCTCGACCCCCGCGCCGTGGCGACGACCCTCGTCGGCTCGGTCACCCTGACGGCCACCCGCTGGATCGAGACCACACCCGAGCTCCCGCTGTCCCGGGCCACGCAGACGGTGCGTCCGATCTTCGAGCGGCTTCTCACGGGAGCGCCGGGCTCGTGAGGGCGGTGTGTCTCGCGGCCGTCTGCGCCGTGCTCGCGCTCTCCGCGTGCGGCGGCGGAGACATCTCGGAAGGGGATCGCATCCCGGCTGCCACCCGCGTCGAGGCAAGCCCGGTGCGCGTGGAGGAGATCGTCGAGCCGATCCTCGGCACCGGCAGCGTGGCCGCCGAGAAGACCACGGAGATCGGTCCGCGGGTCGACGGCATCATCGACGAGATCTATGTCAAGGTGGGGGACCCGGTCGAAGCGGGGCAGCCGCTGTTCCGCACGCGCCCGGTGGACTACGAGATCGGCGCGCGGCAAGCGCAGCACGCGTTGGCGCTGGCTCGGGCCGAGCTGCGCAAGGCCGAGCGAGATCTCCACCGCGCGGCGGAGCTCCGCGACAGCAACGTCGTGTCCGAAGACCGCCTCGACGCGGTGCGCACCGCCCATGAGATCGCGCGAGCGCGCGCAGCCGAGGCTGCGACCGTTCTCGAGCGGGCACGGCAGAACCTGGCGGACACGGTCGTCACGGCGCCCTACGCCGGCGTCATCACGGCGCGCTACGTGGACGAGGGCGCCATGCAGCGCACCATGATGAGCGCCAACGCGGTGGTCGTTCAGCTCATGAAGACCGACCGGGTGGTGGCGATCGTGGAGGTGCCGGCCACGCACCTCGCGCGGGTACACGTGGGGACCGCAGCGAGCGTCAAGATCGACGGCCTGCCCGGGACCTTCGAGGGAACCGTGTTCGTGCTGAACGACCGCGTCGGCGCGCGGACGCGGGCCTTCGAGGTGCGAATCCCCGTCGAGAACTCCGATCGCGCCATCAAGCCGGGCCTCTTCGCGCGTGCGCAGCTGTGGCCCGAGCCTCGGGAGGCTCTCGTGGTAGAGCGCCGTGCGGTGCTCGGAGCCGAGGGAGATCGCTACGTCTTCGTCGAGCAGGACGGCCACGCCGTCCGGCGCCCGCTGCATGTGCGAGACCTCGATGCCCTACGGCTGGAGGTTCTCGACGGACTGGGCCCGGGCGACGAGATCCTGGCAGGGCCCGCCGTGGCCGCCCTGCGCGAGGGGGACGCCGTCATGGTCGACGCACACCATGCGGATCGCTGACCTCTCGATCCGCCGTCCGGTGACGGCGGTGATGATCACTGGCTCGCTGGTGGTACTCGGATTCGTGTCGCTGGGCCGGCTCGGCGTGGATCTCTTTCCCCGCGTCGAGTTCCCCTTTATGACGGTGACCACGGTGCTGGAAGGCGCGACGCCCGAGACCGTGGAGTCCGAGGTCACGGACGTGGTCGAGGACTACGTCAACACGATCTCGGGCATCGAGAAGCTCACGTCGGTGAGCTCCGAGGGGCTCTCGCAGGTCTTCATCCAGTTCGAGCTGGAGGAGGACGTGGATACGAAGGCCCAGGACGTGCGCGACAAGGTCGCCCTGGCGCGCCCCGAGCTCCCCCTCGAGGCGGAGCCTCCGGTGGTGACGAAGGTCGACCCAGACGCCGCGCCCATTCTCTCGGTGATGGTGGCGGGGGATCGTCCCATTCGCGAGCTCACCCGCTTCGCCGATGACGTGGTGAAAGAACGCGTCCAGCGCATTCCGGGTGTGGGGTCGGCGGAGCTCGTGGGCGGCCGCGATCGGGAAATCCGCATCTGGCTCGACGCGGAGCGGCTACGCGCCTACGGGCTCGCGGTCGAGGACGTGATTCGCGCCATCCAGTCCGAGCACGCGGACGTGCCGGGCGGGCACCTGGAGACGCCGGGGCTGCGCAGCGAGCTCACGATCAAGACCAAGGGGGAGGTCGAGGCCGTCTCGCGCTTCCGGGATCTGGTGGTCGCCTTCCGCCTGGGCAGGCCGACCACCCTCGGCGACGTGGCCCGCATCGAAGACGGGATGGCGGACGAGCGCAGCTACGCGGAGCTCGACGGAGTGCGCGGCGTGGCGCTCGAAGTGCGGCGTCAGTCGGGCCGCAACACGGTCGAAGTGGCACGGGCCGTCAAGGCGGAGGTGGCGGCGATCCAGGCGGAGGCGCCGCCCGGCCTGCGCGTGGTGGTCTCCCGCGACGTGTCGCGCTTCATCGAGGCTTCGGCGCGCGACGTCGGCATCGACATGGCCATCGGCGCCTTCCTGGCCGTGGTCGTCACGCTGGCGTTCTTGCGCAGCCTGCGTTCCACACTGATCGTCGCCGTCGCGATTCCCGCCTCCATCGTCGCCACGTTCTTTCTCTTCTACGTGATGGACTTCACGCTCAACATCCTCACCTTGATGGCGCTCTCGGTCTCGATCGGCCTGCTCATCGACGACGCCATCGTGGTGTTGGAGAGCATCCACCGGCGCATCGAGGCGGGAGTCGCACCCCTCGAGGCCGCGTCGCAGGGCACCACCGAGGTGGGGGGCGCGGTCATTGCGGGAACGCTCTCGGTGCTGGCCGTCTTCGTGCCGATCGCCTTCATGCAGGGCATCATCGGCCGCTTCTTCTACGAGTATGGCATGGCGATCTCCTTCGCCGTGGCCGTGTCGCTGCTCGTGGCCGTGACGATCACGCCGATGCTGTGCTCGCGGACGCTCGGGTCCGGCAGCGCCCACGGGCGTCTCTTCGATCTGCTCGAGCGCTTCTATGCACGGATGGAGGGCGTCTACGGGCGTCTTCTCGTGGCCAGTCTCGGGCGCCGGCTCGTGGTGATCGCGGTCGCCGCCGCCGCGGTCGTTCTCGGGGTCTTCTTCGCCCGCACCGTTCCTCTGGAATTCTCGGGGAAGGTCGATCGCAGCGAGCTCGAGGCGGTGGTGGAGCTGCCCCTCGGCGCGGGAATCGGAGAGACGGAGGAGGTGGGCCGACGCACCGCCGAGGCCGTGCGCGGTATCCCCGAGGTGAGGCGCGTCTTCCTCACCATAGGTGGCGGGCGGCAGGAGCGGGTGCACGAGGCGAGACTGTACGTCGAGCTCCTTCCCAAGCGCGAGCGGAGCGTGGGGCATCTCGCGGTATTCGAGCGGGTCCGCGAGACGCTGAGGTCCGCGGCGCCGGAGGCCAAGCGCGTCAGCGTGAGCGAGATCCCCTGGATCTCCGGCGGTGGCTTCAGCGCCTACAACATCGAGTACAACATCCGCGGCCCGGAACTCCGCGAGCTGGAGCACCTCGGCGATGCCGCTACCGCGAGGATGCGGGCGGACCCGCACTTCGTGGACGTGAAGATGAGCATCGAGCCCGGCAAGCCCGAGGTGCAGGTGCGTCCCGACCGGCAGCGGTCGGCGGACCTCGGCGTCTCGGTGCGGTCGCTGGCCACCGGCCTTCGCGCTCTCGTCGGCGGCATCGACGTGGCCAGCTACGAGGAGCGCGGGAGCCGCTACGACGTGCGGCTGCGGCTGGAAGAGGCGCAGCGCAGAGAGATCGACCAGATCGGCGAGCTCCAGGTGCGGACAGCCTTCGGCGACCTGGTGGACGTAGCCAGCTTCGCGGACCTGCGCGTCGAGACGGGCCCCTCGCAGGTGGATCGCGAGGACCGGTCTCGCAAGGTGACGCTCTTCGCCAACACGCCCGCCGGAGTGGCGCTCGGTACCGCGGCGGACCGGCTGGACGCGATCGTGGGCGAGGTGGGCCTGCCGCCCGCCTACGTGGGCACCCACGCGGGCCCTTCGGAACGCATGAAAGACTCGGCGCAGTCGGTGCTCTTCGCCTTCGGAATGGCGCTCGTGGCCCTCTACATTGTCCTCGCCAGCCAATTCGACAGCTTCGTGCACCCACTCACGATCATGGTCTCGGCACCGCTCTCGTTCGTGGGCGCCTTCGCCGCGCTCTCGCTCTCGGGGACCGCGCTCAACATCTTCGCCCAGATCGGGATCGTGGCGCTGATGGGCCTCGTCATGAAGAACGGAATCCTGCTGGTGGACTACGCCAACCAGCGGCGCGGGGCCGGACTCTCGGCCCACGATGCCATGGCGGAGGCAGGCCCGGTGAGGCTGCGGCCCGTGCTGATGACCGCATTCTCGACCTTCTTCGGCATGATCCCCGTGGCCATCTCCACCAGTGACGGTGCCGAGTGGCGCAATCCCATGGGCATCATCGTGATCGGCGGGCTCCTCTCGTCCACGTTCCTCACGCTGCTGGTCGTGCCGGTCTTCTACACACTCGCCGACGATGCGCTTCGGACCCTCACCCGTCTGGCACACGCGATCCGCTGGGCACCGCGCGTCGGCCGGGAACCGCACGAGCAGCCCGGGGAGTCCTCCCCGTAGATCGCTTTCCGCACCCCGCCCACGCTGACGAGGATGAGCTCGTCCTCGAACACCGCGATGCGAGTCGCCAGCAGCGTCGCGCCCGCCACGCGGACGCGGATCACTTCTCGTCGAAGCGGAAGGTCCCGTCCCAGTCCGGATTCCGGGGCTCGCGTCGGAGCCGCTCGATCCGCTCGAGGTAGAGCGCGAAGAGCTGCGTTTCGGGCTCGAGGCTCGCGAGCTCGCCGAATCCCACAGCGGCTGCCGCCCAGTCGCCGGCGCGATAGTGCCCGAGGGCGGTGTGGTGGAGGTCGATCCGCCGGCACTGCTCCGCCGTGACCTCTTCGTCGTGGCCCACGGGCTCGAAGAGGACGACGGGTGCGCGGCGGCCCTTCACCTGCACGCGGTCGATCTCGCGGAAGCGGATCTCCGGGCACTTCTCTCGGGTGGTCTCGCTCACGACGATGCCGACGCCGTAGCGCTTGGTGAGACCTTCGAGCCGCGACGCCAGGTTCACGCCGTCTCCCACCACCGTGTACTTGAGACGGGAGATCGATCCCATCTTCCCGACGACGACGACTCCCGTGTTGACGCCGACGCCGATGGTGAGGGGCGCACCGCCGAGCTCCTGGATCTCCGCGTTGATCGCCGTCATCGAGCGCTGCAGCTCGAGGGACGCGCGCACAGACCGCACCGCGTCGTCTTCGTGCTGGACCGGAGCGCCGAAGAGCGCCTTCACGCCGTCTCCCATGTACTCCTCCACCACCCCGCCGTGCTTCTCGATGGCGGTGCTCACGCCGGTGAGGAAGGTGTTGAGGATCTTCACGAGGCGCTGGGGCTCCTCGTGCTCGGATACCGTCGTGAAGTCCCGGATGTCGGTGAAGAAGACCGAGACGGTCCGCTCCTCGCCGCCGAGCTCGATCTTCTTGCTGAGGAGCTCCTCGGCGATCTGGGGAGAGACCACCCTGCCCAGCATGTCGCGGACCTGGTCCCGCTCGGCGAGCCCCTTCATCATGTGGTTGAAGGAGGCGGCGAGGCTGCCGAGCTCGTCGTGCTGCTCGACGTCGACGAGATCCGTGTAGTTGCCCGCTTCGATGCGCCGGGCCCCGCTCACGAGCACCGCGACGGGACGGGTCACCCGCGACGCCAGCAGGATGCCGCCGACGAGCGACAGCGCGATTCCGATGGCGAAGACCAGCAGCAGGACGGTCCGCAGGCGCAGGAACGGCTGCAGTGCGTCGTGGAGGGAGCGCTGCAGCACCACCACGAGCTCGATGCCCACGTCGCTCATCGGTGTCAGCCAGGATACGTAGGCGTCTCCGTCGAGCTCCAGGGTGACGATCTCGCGGGTCTCGTGATGCGGGCCGGTGAGACTCGCCTCGAGGAAGCGCTGCGCGGGTATGGAGAGGGTCGAGCAGAAGGTGTTCCACTGCCCCGACTCACGCCGCACCAGGGAGACGTGCGTGTTCGTCTCTTGCTGCAGCTCGCGGGCGAAGGCGTCGTGGATGGCGAATCCGATCACGATCCAAGCCGTGGGCTCGGGCGTGAAGAGGGGCACGGCGACCAGCTGGTAAGGCATGCCATCGAGGAACTGGATCGTGGACGCCTCGCCGAACTCGCTGTCCATCGCTTCGCTGATCAGCGGGAGCACCGGGGAGGGTGTGCCCTGGGCGTCGGTGTGGAGGGTGTCGGCGAGCACCTGGCTCGAGAGCTCGAGCAGCATCATCACGTCGGCGCCGACCCGATGGCGGTGGTTCTCGAGGGCGGAGAGCAGCGTGGCGTGGTCGCCGGTCGCCGCCGCCTCCTTGAAGGCGAAGTCCGCCGACAGCAGGCGCGCCTTCTCTCGCAGGATCTGCTCGCGGACCTGGAGCGAGCGGTTGAAGGCACTCGCCGTGAGCTTCAGGGCCTCGTCGATGTGCCGGCGCGCCTCGCTCACGTTCGCGGTGTTGACGGCGAGCAGGACGGCGCCCTGGACGAGGATGAGCAGCCCGGAGACGAAGGTGAGGACGCGCGCGCGAAAGCTTCGGAAGTGGATCTTCACGGCTGCGACCTGCCCTCGGGTGGGCTCAGCGGTAACCTCCGCCGCCCCCGCTGGAGGGTGCGCGTCGGGGAGCCCATACGCGTTTCTGCTCGATCGCGAAGCCCAGCGACGACCCGGCTCCCGTCAGCGAGACGCGCTGGCTCGTCGAGGCCGGATCTCCTTTGAGCTCGGGGTGCCACACCTCGACCGCGTAGTCGCCCGGGGGCAGCTCGACGGTCGCCTTGCCGCTGGCCTGCGTCACGGCAAAGTAGGGCGACTCGGTGACGAAGACGTAGGCCTTCATCCAGTCGTGGATGTTGCACCCGAGAGCCACCGAGCCCGGCTTGTCGAAGACCACGGGCTTCGCCGGGGTGCCGGCGTACAGGGGGATCTCGAACTTCTTGACCTGGGAGAAGGAGTAGACGTGGTGACGGATCTGGTCCTTGTTGGGGAAGTTCACCGAAGTCCCGACCTGGACCGCGGTCACGTAGGGGACGTACTCCTCGTCGACCTGGTCGATGGCGACGGGTCCGGCGATGCGCGCCGGTCTGCCGTTGTCGCCGAGGGGAATCGCGTAGACCACGGCGGACTCGACGGGCTTGCCGTCGTCGTCTCGCACCGTGATATCGAGCTCGTCAGCGGATGCCGGCGCAGGCAGGCCCAGCAGGGCCAGCAGCAGTGCGACGCGCGAACGCCGAAGAATCCCGTCTCCGAAGGTCATCTCTCCGTCGTCCTCAATAGCGGAACAGGACCGTCAGCTGGGTGATGTGGTTCGTGTACGCCAACGAGTCCGACTTGGCGTACCGGAACCGGTAGCTGGCATCGATCGACCAGCGGTCGCCGAGGCCGTAGTTCAGGCTCACGAAGGGCGAGTGGGCGTTTCCGACCAGGCGGTAGGACCAGCCGCCGAAGACGGCGTCTCTTGCCACCGCCTTCGCGTTCGCCTCCATCAGCACGAGCATGAGCTTGCCCCTGGCGTTCGAGTACAGGTCGCCGTGGCGGAATCCGTATCCGGCCGTCGCCAGCAGCTGCTCGGTCACCAGGAAGCGCCCGTCGATGACGACCTCGTGGTACTGCTGGTCCCAGATGTCGGTGCGCGTTCCCGGGAGCACTCTGCGTCCGTTGTCGCCGTCTCGCGCCGTGAACCGGTAGCTGAGCGATGCGTCGAAGCGGGGCGAGAAGCGCTTTCCGGCCTGCGCCCCGACGGCGAAGCGCGAGCCGCTGCGCTCGCTGTCCTGCATTCCCTCGTAGCCGCCGGAAAAGAAGACGCGGGCCCAGGGAGCGTCGCCCATGCCGAACTTGTGGGAGAGGGAAAGCTGCCCGTCGCCGGAAACCGCGTCGAGGTCGGTCCAGCGGTGGTGGATCTCGCCCCGGATTTCCGCCACCGCTTCGAACCGGGTGCTTCCAGCGAACTGGAAGATGCGACCGAGCCGCGCCTTGGGGCGCCAGATCCAGTCGTGCTCCCGTTCGGAGCTGAAGCCGGCGTGGTTGACGTTGGAGTCGTATCGGAAGCCGAGGTCGCCGTCGGCAATCCAGTCGACCCATTCGGCGGCTGCTGGATCCGCCGCCAGAATCAGCACCGCCGATGCCGCGGCGATCGCAGCCCACCCC
>JBHHVG010000033.1:0-14188 GCA_046754165.1 Myxococcota bacterium | reverse complement strand
CCAGTCCGGCCGCGCACCGGCTCGCCTCGCCGGTGCGGCGCTGGCCGTCGTTTCGGCAATCGCGGTCGGCTGCGCGTCCGTCGGTCTCGGCGGCTCTGGCGACGCGGGTGGCGCGCTCGCGCGCGCGAACGCACGAGCCGTGGACCACCTGGCCTTCGGGATGTCGATGGACGAAGCGGCGGGGATCATGGGCGAGCAGGAGGTCCCCGCGCCCTGGGCCAATGCGAACGAGCTCGGCCCCCAGGTCATCCGCAACCCCCACGACACGCTCCGCTTCGAGGCTTCGGAAGGCGACGCCTATGTCGTCCGGCGCTACGTCGTCTCGCTTTCCGGCGACCCCCACTGCCCCTTCGTGCGCGGTGAGGCCGATCTGGTGCCGCTGATCTTCTTCGAGGAGAAGCTCGTGGGGTGGCGCTGGTCGTATCTGGAGAGCGCCCTGCAGCGCCGACTCCGCGAGGACGAGCGCTCCTGGAGCTTCGGCCGCTTCTGCGACGGGGCCGAGTGAGATCCGCGGCTCTCGCTCGACCCTCCCGGAATCGAGCGGTCTTCCCGTCGGGATGCCGGGCCCGGCGCCGCTCGCCGCCACGCCCGGTCCTGCATCCCGTGTCGCGGATCCGAGCGAATTGACTCGGACTCGGCGCCGCCCCTAGGCTCCCCGCGAACTTCATTCCGGAAGGAGTGCGACTTGCCTGCGATTCGAACACGCGTCTCCGAGACCCTGGGCGTCGACCTGCCCATCCTCCAGGCCCCCATGGGCTGGATCGCCCGGGCGAAGCTCGCAGCAGCGGTCTCCAACGCCGGCGGGATGGGCATCATCGAGACGTCATCCGGCGAGCTCGACGCCGTACGAGAGGAGATCCTCAAGATGCGGGATCTCACCGACAAGCCCTTCGGCGTGAACATCGCCCAGCTCTTCGTGCGCGACCCGAAGATCGTCGACTTCGTCGTCGAGCAGGGCGTCCGCTTCGTCACGACATCGGCGGGCAACCCCACCCGCTACACGGCCCAGCTCAAGCAGGCCGGTCTGACGGTGTACCACGTCGTCCCGACCCTGCGCGCCGCGCTGAAGGCGATCGCGGCCGGCGTCGACGGACTCGTCGTCGAGGGCGGCGAGGGCGGTGGCTTCAAGAATCCGCGCGACGTCGCGACCATGGTGCTTCTGCCGCTGGTGTGCTCGAAGGTCGAAGTGCCGGTGATCTGTGCCGGAGGCATCGTCGACGGCCGCTCGATGGCGGCTGCCTTCGCGCTCGGAGCCGAAGGCGTTCAGATGGGGACCCGCATGGTCGCGGCCGCCGAGTCGCCGGTCCACGACAACTTCAAGAACTTCATCTGCAACGCCGCCGAGACCGACACGCTCATGCTCAACCGCGACACCACGCCGGCGCTGCGCGCGTTGCGCACCGAGCACAGCGAGAAGGTCCAGCTCCGGGAAGGCAATGCGATGAAGGAGCTCGGTCGCGTCCTCGATCTCTACTTCGGCGGCGACATGGAGGCGTCGATCGCCCTCTCGGGCCAGGTGGTCGGGCGCATCGACCATGTGCTGCCGGTGGCCGAGATCTTCCGGGACCTCGTCGAGGAGTTCCTGGCGGTGTCGGCGCGGCTGGGTCGCCGCGCCGCTCTCGCGACCCGCGACCGCGCGTGATCCAGATGCGGGACCCGCGATGAGGGGATTCTGGATCGCGTTGGCCACGGCATGCGTCGCTCTCGGGCTCGCCTCGCTGTGGCGTCCTGCCTCGGAGACGCTCGACGCGGCGGTGAGCCGTGACGCGGCCCCGGCGCTCGCCGCGCCCGCCGGCGATCTTCCCGACGAGCCGCGCGCTCCGCCCGTCGACTTCGGGGGCTCCTTCGGCTCGTCCGACGGCGACCTCACCCGCGAAGAGGGTCTCACCCATCTCGCCCTCGGCGCCAAGTTCCTGGAGTTCGGCGACTACTACTCGGCGCTGAGCCACCTCGCCTCCGCCCGGGCCGGCCTCGGCGACCGGCCCCGGCTGTGCTCCCTCCTCGCGGTCGCCTACGACCAGCTGAACATGACCCTCGACCTGATCGAGATCATGCCGTGTCTGGCCCGGGCCGCCCTCGAGAGCGAGCGCGCGAGCCGCCTCTACGACCGCTTGAGCCGGCAGACGGACGTGGAGGCGAGCTTCCAGGCGGCGGCCAGCGACCACTTCGTGGCGAGCTTCCCCGCCGGGGGAAGCTCCGCCGACGACATCGGCCTGCTGCTCGACATCCTCGAAGACGCGCACGACCGCGTGGAGACCGCGCTCGGTCTCGCCTCGGTCCGGATCGTTCCCGTGGTGATCTACGAGGGCGATCAGTTCGAATCGGCGACAGACAAGCCCCACTGGGCCCTCGGCATCTACGACGGCAAGATCCGCGTGAGCAGCGACTCCTTCGATGAGCAGCCGGAATTCTTCGAGACCGCCCTGACCCACGAGTACGTCCACGCCCTCACGCACGAGTACACGGGGACGCGCCTGCCGACCTGGTTCCGGGAGGGAATGGCCGACCACCTGGCGCGCACCGGAACCGCGGCCGAACGCGCCCTGCCCGACCCGCGCAGGGAGAGTCGGCGGATCCTGGGCTTCGACGAGATCAACCGCGAATTCGTGAGTCTCTCCCGGGAGTCCGCCCTGCTCGCCTATCGCCAGTCCTACTGGATGGTCCGCGATCTCGTCACCGAGGCCGGCTGGGACGCCGTCGGCGACCTGATCCGCGATCTGCAGCGCCACCACCAGCTCGGGTTCACGGAGGCGTTCGAGGACCTGTACGGCGAGTCGCCGGCCAGATTCTTCGATCGCTGGATCACGGCGCGTTAGCCATGCGATTCGTCCGGCGCGTGGCCTTCTTCCTCGCGGCCGCGTGCGCCGTCGGCGTGATGTGGGTCGTCCTCCCGGACTTCGATCGGTCGATCCGGGTCTACGTCGCGAAGAAGATCCGGACCCTCGAAGACGCCACACCACTCGCCGCCGCGGTGGCCGTGCAATCGGGCCGCATCCTCGCCGTGGGATCGCTCGAAGACGTTCGGGCGCAGCTGGCGGACCGCCCCTTCGAGATCGATCGCCGATTCGCCGACCTCGTGCTGCTGCCGGGCTTCGTCGACCCCCACATCCATCCGACCCTGGCCGCGACCATCCTTCCGATCGAGATCGTGTCCGCCGTGGAGTGGAAGACGCCGAGGGGACCGAC
Organism: Myxococcota bacterium; assembly: GCA_046754165.1. Lineage (GTDB taxonomy): Bacteria > Myxococcota_A > UBA9160 > UBA9160 > SMWR01 > JAFDEI01. The sequence continues at coordinate 11,002 of JBHHVG010000033.1, read as the reverse complement.
GCGCGCGGTGCGCAGTCGCGCGGCCTTTCTGGAACGCCTGAGGGAGCTCGACCACGCCCGGCCGGAGGGCGATTGGCTGTTGGTGTGGGGATATCATCGCCCCTATCACGGGCGGCTCACCCGGGCCGACCTGGACGCGGTCTCGACGACGCGTCCGATCTTCGTGTGGCAACGTTCGGTCCACGAGATGTTCTTCAACAGCCGAGCGCTCGAAGCGCTCGGAATGGAACGGGCAGCATTCGAAGCACACCCCCAGGCCAGCTGGCGGGAAGGCCACCTCTGGGAGCGGGGCACGTTCGATCTCGGGCGCCCGGTGACACGGCACCTCGCCGCGTCGTACCCCCAGGGCCTCGAGATGATGAGTGAGATGATCCGCCGCGGTGGCCTCACGACCGTCGGAGAGCAGGGGTTTCCACAGGCATCGGCGTTCCTGGAGCTGCTGCTGCTGCAGCTGGAGATGGCCTTCGGAGACGCGCCCTATCGCTTCGTGCTCGTGCCCAACGCCATGTTCCTCTTCCGACAGGAGGGAAGCGGCGCAGCCGCCGAACGCGCAGCAGCCCGTCTGCTCCGCTGGTCGACGGATCGCATCCGCATCCCTCGACACGCGAAGTACTACGCCGACGGCGCGTTCTACAGCCAGCTCATGCAGGTGACCGAGCCGTACCTCGACGGGCACCACGGCGAGTGGTTGATGACGCCGGACGACCAGGCCGAACTGCTCGGTGCGTTGTGGGAGAACGACTGGGACATCCACGTGCACGTGAACGGCGACGCGGGAATCGACCTGGTCCTCGACCAGATCGAGGCGCAGCGGCGAGCGCACCCGGACAAGAGGCCGCGGGTCGTGCTCGAACACTACGGGTACGCCCGCGACGACCAGCACCGACGCCTCGCATCGCTCGATGTCGCCGTGTCGAACAACCCCTACTACGTGTTCGAGCTCTCGCCCCGCTACGCCGCTGTCGGCTTCGGTCCAGAGCGCGCGTCGGACATCTCACCGGTTGGAGCACTCGCGCGGGCGGGCGTTCCGATCTCCTTTCATTCGGACTTCCTGATGGCGCCCCTCGAGCCCCTCACGCTGGTCTGGATCGCGGTCAATCGGATTGCCAGCGATGGCCGGGTCTGGGGCGAAGACCAGAAGCTGTCCCTCGACCTGGCGCTTCGCGCGGTGACGATCGAGGCGGCACGCAGCCTGGGCCTGGAGGACGAGATCGGCTCCATTCGAGCCGGGAAGCGCGCGGACTTCACGGTGCTGGCGGAGGATCCGGCGGATGTCGCCCCGGAGGCCCTCCGGGACATCGCGATCTGGGGCACCGTGTTCGCCGGTCGCCCCCACCCTCTCTCGCCTCGGACCGACTCCTCTCCCTGATGCCTCGTCGGCTGGCGTGAAGGCACTCGGGGCTGCTCACTCGTCGAGAAAGGCGCGCACCTCGGCGAGGAATACGTCGAACTGGTCGTGGTGCACCCAGTGCCCCGCGTCCGGAACGTTCACGAGCCGGGCGTTGGAAAATGCGTCCATGCGGCCGTCCTCGGAAGGGTCCCGGGCCCAGCTCTGTGTACCGCGCATCAACAGCGTCGGGCAGGAGACCCGACCCCACAGCTTCCGAAGCTCCTGTGAATCCCAGCGCTGCGGGTAGAAGAGTCGGGTGTAGTTGTCGAACTTCCAGGTGTACGAGCCGTCTTCGTTGCGCGCGACCCCGTGCACCGTGAGGTGGTGCGCCTGCTCCGGCGTCAGGAACGGGTTCTCCTCGAGCATGCGCTTCGCGGCCGCCTCGATGGACGGATAGCGCCTGGGCATGCGGCTCGAGATCGCGCGCATCTGCCCGATCCACTCCGCGGTGCGCTCCCAGGGAGCCTGCGACTCGAGCTTCGCGAGGATCGCGGGCGGTGGCCCGAGCCCCTCGATGGCCACGAGCCGCTCGACCCGATCGGGGTGGACCGCGGAGTAGTGGAGCGAGATGGCGCCCCCCAGGGAGTGGCCGATGAGGGTCGCGGGAAAGCAGTCGAGGGTCTCGAGGAGCTGGGCGATGTCGAGCACGAATTCCGGGATGGTGTAGTGCCCCCCCACCGCCCAGCTGCTGTCGCCGTGGCCCCGCAGATCCGGGACGACCACATGATGGTCGCGCCGCAGCTCCCGGGCGACCCAGTCCCAGCTGCGGGCGTGGTCCCGCCCGCCGTGGATCAGCAGCAGCAGCGGGGCGTCCTCGTTGCCCCAGTCCACGTAGTGGAGCCGGAGCCGCTGGGAGACGTAGTAGCTGGAAGCTGGCCCGATGATCTCGGCGCTGCGATCGCCCATGGCGCCAGACTCTAGCAGCCCAGCGCGATCTCGGACGGATCCCTGGCATGATCTCTCCAGGTAGGCCCTGTTCGTCTCCTTTACCGGAGGAAAAACCCTATTTTGCCTCAATATTCAACGACTTTGGAATCGGCCTCTTCTCTGATGCGAGAGTTTTGGAAAATTCTCGATAAATCTATTCGATTCCTGGACGAGATCTCCGATTCTTCAAGCTAGATGCCATTATTTGGAATATCTCGTGTCCACATGTAGAATTCAGCGCTCAGAACGGCGCGGAATTTGGACAAAACAGAGTTTGGAGATCCATCGTGGAGCAAAAACTTCCCACTGGCGGAGAAAAACTCATTCAGTGCCTGGAGCGAGAGGGCGTAGAGTACCTGTTCGGTCTCTCCGGCGGCGCGGCCATGCCGATGTTCGACGCCCTGGTCGACTCGAAGATCCAGCTCATCCTGGTCCGACACGAGCAGGGCGCGACGCACATGGCCGATGGCTACGCCCGCTCGACGGGCCGGCCGGGCGTGGTGCTCGTGACCTCCGGCCCCGGAGCCACCAACACCGTCACCGGCCTGCTGACGGCGCTGATGGACTCGGCTCCGATCGTGGTGATCAGCGGCCAGACCATCTCTCCCCTGCTCGGCAAGGACGCCTTCCAGGAAGCAGACGTCACCGGCATCACCTATCCGGTGGTGAAGCATTCCTACCTGGTCAAGAACGGCGCCGACCTGCCGCGCGTCGTCCGCGAGGCCTTCCACGTGGCGACGACCGGGCGACCGGGGCCGGTGCTGATCGACGTTCCCAAGGACGTCGGCCAGGCGCCCTGCGACGCCCCCTTCGCGGACGAGGTCGACCTGCCTGGCTACTCCGTCCCGACCCGCGGTGACTCGGAGCGGATCGAAGAGGTCGCGCGCTTGCTCAGCGCCGCGCGGCGGCCCCTGCTCTACGTCGGCCACGGCGCCGTCATCTCCGGCGCCAGCAAGGCCATCACCACGCTCGCCGAGAAGCTGCGCGCGCCGGTGGTGACCACCCTGCTCGGCAAGGGCGCCGTCGACGAGACCCATCCGCTCCACCTGGGCATGATGGGCATGCACGGCACGGCCTATGCAAACCGGGCCGTCGCCACCTGCGACCTGATCATGTCGATCGGCGGGCGCTGGGACGACCGCATCACCGGCCGCCTGTCGGACTTTTGTACGGACGCCGTGAAGATCCACATCGACATCGACGACGCGGAGTTCGGCAGAATCATCTGCCCGGACGTCTCCGTCCACGGCGACGCGCGCCTGGTCGTGGAGGATCTGCTCCCCCAGGTGGAGATAGGCGACACCGCCGAATGGCTCGAGCAGTGCGATCGCTGGCGCAAGCAGTACCCGCTCAAGTACCGCAAGCAGGGGGGGCTTCGCACCCAACACGTCCTCGATCGTCTCGACAACCTCACGCGCGGCGACGCGATCATCACGACGGACGTCGGCCAGCACCAGATGTGGGCCGCCCAGTTCATTCGCTCCCGATCGAATCGTCACTGGGTCAGCAGCGGCGGTGCCGGGACCATGGGCTTCGGCTGGCCCGCCGCCATCGGTGCGCAGTTCGGAAACCCGGGCAAGAAGGTGTGGGCGGTCGTCGGCGACGGCGGCTTCCAGATGACCCTGTGCGAACTCGCCACCGCCCAGAACTACAAGATCGCGGCGAAGTGCTTGATCATCAACAACAACTACCTGGGGATGATCCGGCAGTGGCAGGAGATGTTCTACGACAACCGCCTCTCCGGCGCCGACCTCGAGGGCAATCCGGACTTCGTCAAGCTCGCACAGTCCTATGGCGTGAAAGCGCTCCGCATCCGGCGGCCCGGAGACATCGACCGCATCCTGAAGGAAGCACACGAGTACGACGAGGGCCCCTGCATCGTCGTCGCCGAGGTCGTCAAGGAGGACAATGTCTTCCCCATGATCCCGGCCGGAGCCTCGGTGGCGGAGATGCTGATCGAGCAGCCGAAGCACAAGCTCGAGAAACCAGAGGGGAGCACTTGACATGGCCGCAACGGCTCCGTCGAAACCGATTCACACGATCTCGCTCTTCGTCAGCAACACGCCGGGCGTGCTGGTGCGGGTTTCGCTCGTGTTCTCTCGACGGGCGTTCAACATCGAGAGCCTGGTGGTCAGCCCCGCCGCCGAGGGGCGCTTCTCGCGCATGACCATCACCTGCTCCGGCGATTCCGAGACGCTCGAGCAGGTCGTGAAGCAGCTCGCGAAGCTCGTGGACGTCGTGCACGCGATCGACCACACGAGCGACCGCGCCTACGAGACCGAAATCGCACTCGTGAAGATCGAGTGCCCCATCGACGAACGCACGCACATCCTCCAGATCGCCGAGCACTACAAGGCGCGAGTGGTCGACTTCGGCCCGGAGTCGATCATCCTCCAGGCCCACGGTTCGAGCGAGAAGCTCGACGCCCTCATCGAGCTGCTGCGGCCCTTCGGGATCGCCGAGCTCGTGCGGTCGGGCAAGCTGCTGATGGCACGGGGACGGCACATCACCTGATCGCGGCGCGCGGCGAACCCGGCAGGCCTCCGGCGGCCGCACGAGATTGTGGTATTCCTCCGGATCGATGGAGAGAAACCGCCCGGTCGTCGTGTTCCAGCGAGACGATCCGGCCCGGCCGGCCGAACCGGGCCCGGTGTGATCGGGCCGGAGACCGTCGCAGCTGCGAAGTTCGCGGTGGCCGCGAGCGGCGCGGCGCTGCTGCTGGTCGGCGCATGGTTGCGCCGGAACGGCCGGCCCGACTCATTCGCACGGCTGCGGGACTCCCTGCTGCTCGGCCTGGGTCTGCTCGGAGCGCTCGGATGGACGAACTTCCTGCAGCTGAGCTACGAGCCCGGCTTCGGCCACCCCCTCGATACCTTCCACTACTACGTCGGGGCCAAGTACTTCGACGAGCTGCGCTACACGCGCCTCTACGAGTGCACCACGGTCGCCGACTCGGAATCCGGCCTGCACGACCGCGCCGCTCGGCGATCGATCCGGAACCTCACGAGCTACCGGCGCGAGAGCGCCACGCACATCCTCGCGGATCCGAAGCGCTGCACGCGAAACTTCACGCCGGAGCGCTGGAACACCTTCAAACAGGACGTCGGGTGGTTTCGCGAGCGGATCCCGGAGCCGCTGTGGCAGGGCCTCCTCGCAGACCACGGCTACTATCCGAGCCCGGCCTGGGGGGCGCTCGCCGGCCTCCTGATCGGGCCCGAGCCCGTCCGCGAGGCGAGCCTCGCGCCGCTGCTGTTGATCGACCCGCTGCTGCTGGTCGTGATGTGGATCGCCGTGTGGCGCTGCTTCGGTTGGCGCGCCGCCTGCGTCGCCGGAATCTTCTGGGGAACGAACCAGCCCGGCGACTACCAGTGGATCGGTGGCGCCTTCTTGCGGTTCGGCTGGCTGAGCACGCTGGTGCTCGGCATCTGCTCCCTGCGCACCGGGCGGATGGCCAGCGCTGGATTCCTGCTCACGATCGCCGCCCTGCTCCGCCTCTTTCCCGCCTTCGCGGTGCTGACCGTCGGGCTCGGCGCGGCGATCTCGCTGCTCCGGCGCCGCTCCCTTCGCCCGTCCCCTCCGCAGCTTCGCTTCGCCGCCGGCGCGCTCGCCGCCGCCGGAATCGTGATTCCACTCTCCGTTGCGACGGCCGGGGGCGTGCGCGCATGGCCCGAGTTCGCGGAGAACATCCGCATCCACGCGAACACGCCCTTCGTCACCAACGTGGGCTTTGCGACCTTCCTCTCCTACGACTCCGAGACAAATCTCGGACATCTGCCGCAGACGGCTCCAGACCTCGAGGCGGCGTGGAAGAGCGCCCAGGCGGAGAATCTGGCGAGCCGGCGCGGGCTTCGGCTCGGCGTGCTCGCCATCTACGTGCTGTTGCTCGTGCGCGCCGTCGGCCGCCACCCCGAATGGGTGGCGGCGGTCCTCGGGACTGGCGCAGTCGTGATGTTCGCCACCATGAGCAACTACTACTACGTGGTGTTGCTGGGCTTCGGCTTGCTGCGCGAGCGGGGCGAGGGCACCGACGCGGCTCTCTGCGGCCTGGCGGCGCTGACCTGGTGCATCGCCTGGAGCAGGCCATGGAGCGACCAGGTCCACGCCTGGATCAGCCTCGCGACGGTCGTCTTCGTCGTCGGCGTCACCGCGTGGATGGCGTTCGATGGCGACGGGAACGCCGACACGAACGAGCCCGCCGCGGTCAAGCCTCCGGCGTGAACTTCACGTACAAGTGCGTGCACGTGCGCACCAGCGGTGAGCCGGTGAGCTCCGGGCCGCCGGCGCTGTACTCCAGGTTGCGCAGGCGACGCAGCACCTCGCCGAGCGCGACGGTGAGCTCCATGCGGGCGAGGTTCGCTCCCAGGCAGAAGTGGTTGCCGATGCCGAACGCGAGGTGGTGGGGGTGCCGATCGATGTCGAATGTCTCGGGCTCTACGAACTCATCCGCATCGCGATTCGCAGACGGATAGAGCATCAGCACGACCTGGCCCTTCTTGACCTGCTTGCCTCCCAGCTCGGTGTCGCGGGTGGCGGTGCGGCTGAAGCCGTTGATGGGAGAGACGAGGCGGAGCATCTCCTCCACGGCGCCCGGAATCAACGAGGGATCGTCGATCAGCCGCCGACGCACCTCCGGGTGCTGGATCAGCAGCTCGACGCTGCCCGAGATCCCGTTGCGCGTCGTCTCGTTGCCCGCCACGAGCAGCACGACGAGCAGCTTGATCAGCTCGTCGTTCGCGAGCGCCACGAACTCCTCGTCATCGCCTCGGGCGGGCCCGTGGGACTCCACGAAGGTGGTGAGCACGCCGTCGTCCTTCGCTCCCACAAGGATGCTCACCAGGTCGTCCCTCGGGCTCGCGCGCCGGTCTTCGATGATCGCGGTGACGTACGCGGAGTACTCCAGGAAGGACTGGGTGGCCCGGGCGACGACTGCGGGGTCGTCCATGCGGCCCTCGGCGGCGATCATCGTGTCCGACCACTGGTGAAAGCGCTCGCGGTCTTCTCTTCGAATGCCGATCATCTCGGCGATCAGCAGCAGGGGAAGCGGCACGGCGATGTCCTCGACGATGTCGCACTCCCCCTTGGAGGCGACCTTGTCGATCGCCTCGGTGGTGATTTCGCGAAACACCGGCTCGAGCTTCTGGACCATGCGCGGTGAGAAGCCCCGATTGATCAGGTGCCGGATCTCGCCGTGACGGGGCTCGTCCTCGTCGATCAGGCCGAGCTTCGCGGAGTTTCCGGGGCGAACGCCGAAGCCGGAGCAGAAGGTCTCGTGGTTCTTCGAGACGCTGGAAACATCTGCGAACTTCGTGACGACCCACAGACCCGTCATCTCCGACCAGTAGACGGGATCGTTCTCGCGCAGCCACTTCATGCGCGCGTGCATGCCCGCGTCCCAGCTGCTTGCCGCGTTGAAATCGACGTCGACGTCCATGGCAGGGGGTCCTCAGTGCGTGAAGGCTAGTCAGCAGAAGGTTTCGGAGATCCGAACAGCTGGGTCACGAGCTCTGCGACGAGCTGCGTCTGCCGCTCGAGCATTTCCGGCGCGAGCAGGTCGTCGCCGTTGAGTTGCTGATAGACGGGGGCAATCGTGAAATAGCCGACCATGACGTTGTACATGGCGATCACGAGCAGCGGCACCTGCTCCGCGCCCCAACGCTCGGACGCCGGCCCGGAAGCAATCACCTCGTCGGCTCGGGCGAAGATCGGGCGGATCCACTCGCGCAGCATCGGGCTCAAGCGTTCGCCGCCCGACAGGATCTCGTGCTGGATCAGCTGGAGGAGCTTGGGGCGTTCGGCGAGCAGCCTCATCATGCGGACGACGAGCTCCGCCGGCTCGTGCGCCTGCATCCGCCCGCGGACCACCTCTTCCGACAGGGCCACGAGAGCCGGCCGGATGCCACGCTCGAGGACGGCGGCGTAGAGCGCGTCCTTGCTCGAGAAATGGTTGTACAAGCTGGGGTTGCGGATGCCCACCGTCGCCGAGACATCGCGCAGCGTGGTCCCCGTGTAGCCCCGGCGCGCGAAGAGCTCCTCGGCCGCGTCGAGGATGCGCTGGGCCGTGACCACCCCCTTGCGCCGGTGGCGAGGGGTCTGGCGGGGGCGGCTCGTGGTGGCGCTCGGCATCTTCACACCAAAACTAACTAGCGCTAGTTTGTAGCAATCAGCCCCGGGGATCAAGGGAAAAGCCCAGGCCGGCCGGGATTCGCCGATATCCGCTGGGCAACCCCACGGGGCCCGGCTTGCTGGCAGCCCCCTGGTCCCCGAAGCTTGGCGGGACCGGACCGCGCGCGCGGCCGGACCGCCCCGCCGCCGCCGTCGGCACGGTCTGGGACCTCTCGGAGGTGGCATGGATCGGATTCGGGTCGGCCTGCGCCGCCTGGCCGCTGCGATCGCCGCCGTGGGCGCCATGGCGCCGGAGGCGCGCTCCGCGGACATCACCAACCCCCTCCCCGGAGCGGAGTCCTTCCCGAAGGCCGTCGCCCTGCGCATGTCCACAGAGCTCGACGCGCGCGGCGACGGCTACGTCCCCCGCACCCGGAACGTCCACGCCGACGGCTCGCCCGTCTTCACCAACCGGCTGGTCTTCGAGGCGAGCCCGTACCTCCAGCAGCACGCGCACAACCCGGTCAATTGGTATCCGTGGGGTGACGAGGCCTTCGACGCCGCCAAGAAGCTCGGGCGTCCGGTCCTGGTCAGCATCGGGTACTCCACGTGTCATTGGTGTCACGTGATGGAGGAGGAGTCGTTCGACGACCCGGACCTTGCGCGCTTCCTGAACGAGCACTTCATCGCCATCAAGGTCGACCGGGAGGCGCGCCCGGACATCGACGCCGTCTACATGGCAGCGATCCACGCCATGAACAAGCGGGGCGGCTGGCCGCTCAACGTCTGGGTGACGCCAGACCGGAAGCCCTTCTTCGCGGGAACGTATTTCCCGCCGGTGAATCGCGTCGGGCGGCCTGGCTTCCGGACCGTGCTCGACGCCATCCGCCTGCGCTATGCAGAGCAGCCCGAGATCGTCATCGCCGCGTCCGAAGCGGTCGCGGCACTCATCACCCGCAATCTCGAAGGGTCCGCCGCCTCCTCGAGTGAAGTGCCGGACCGGGCCGCCGTCGACGCCGCCAGCGCCGCAATCCTCTCGCGCATCGACCGGACCTGGGGAGGGATCGGGCGCTCCGCGAAGTTCCCGTCGACGGTCCCCGTGCGGTTTCTGCTCCACGTCCACGACCGTACCGGGAACCCGGAGGCCAGACGCCTCGTCGAGTTGACCCTCGACAAGATGGCCGCCGGAGGAATTCGCGACCACATCGGCGGCGGCTTCCACCGCTACACCACCGAGCCGCGCTGGCTCGTTCCACACTTCGAGAAGATGCTCTACGACAACGCCCTGCTGGCGCTGGCGTACCTCGAGGCCTACCAGGCCCTGGGGCGCGACGAATACGCGCTGATCGCCGCCGACACCCTCGACTACGTCGCAGCCGAGATGACCGATCCGAAGGGAGGCTTCTACTCGGCGACGGATGCGGACAGCGCGACGCCGAACGGCGAGACCGAGGAGGGCTGGTTCTTTACCTGGACACCGCAGGAGATCGAAGCCGCCCTGGGCTCCGAGGACGCGGCGGTCGCGATCGCCTACTACGGCGTCTCCGCCGACGGGAACTTCGAGGGTCGGAACATCCTCCACACCTGGCGCTCCGCCGAGAAGGTCGCGGCGGAGCTCGCGACCACACCAGAAACGATCCTCGCTCGCGTGGCGGATGCGCGCGGCCGACTGTATGCGGCGCGCTCGTTCCGGAAGCCGCCGCACCGGGACGAGAAGATCCTCGCCGCCTGGAACGGGCTCATGATCTCTGCCTTCGCGAAGGCCGGCTTCGTCCTCGATCGGCCCGTGTATACGCGATCGGCCCAACGCGCCGCTGCCTTCGTCCTCGACACGATGCGGAAGGACGGGCGCCTGCGGCGCGTCTCCAAGGGCGGTCGCGCGGCAGGCCCGGCATTCCTCGAGGACTACGCGTTCCTGATCGCCGGCCTGCTCGATCTCTACGAAGCGGACTTCGACCTGCGCTGGCTGCGCGAGGCGATCGCGCTCCAGCACATGCTGGACGAGCACTACCGGGACGATGCGGGAGGTGGGTATTTCAAGACAGCCGACGACCAGGAGCGGCTGCTCGCCCGCGAGAAGCCGGACAGCGACGGAGCGATCCCGTCGGGCAACTCCGTGTCGGCGATGAACCTGCTGCGCCTCTCCGAACTCACCACGGACGATGCCTACACGGACACCGCGGTGCTGCTGTTCTCGTCGTACCACGACCTGCTCGCCTCGCGGCCGACCCAGCTCCCGGAGATGCTGACAGCGGTGGAGTTTCTGCTCGACGCGACCAAGGAGATCGTGCTCGTCCACTCTCGATCCGGGGACAACGCCCCGGAGATGCTGGCCGCGCTGCGCGCCGCCTACGTTCCGAACCGCGTGATCTCCATCGTCACCGAGGGCGACGATCTCGAACAGCAGGCCCATCTCCTGCCCCTCGTCGCCGGGCGGGTGGCGCGCTCAGGGAAGACCACCGCCTACGTGTGCGAGAACCGCGTCTGCAGCTTCCCGACGAACGACCCGGAGAAGTTCTCCGCGCAGCTGCGCCGACAGGCGAAGTCGAAGTAGGCGCCGCGTACGCCGCGGCCTCGCCGTTC
>JBHHVG010000032.1:0-14338 GCA_046754165.1 Myxococcota bacterium | reverse complement strand
AGGTCGAGCCCGCTGCCCCGGCCCGCCGCCGCAAGACGAAGCCCTTCTGGAAGCGCCTGCTGCGCCGCGGCCGCAAGCGCGCCCTGCCGAGCGGTGCCAGCGAGGTCAACAAGCGCCGCGTCTCCATCATCCAGCCCGATTCCTACGTCTCGGAGCAGTTCCGCGCATTGCGCGGCCGAATCGACGCGATCGCGTCCAACAACCCGATGACGACCCTCGTCGTCACGAGCGCGTTTCCCGGAGAGGGAAAGACCACGGCTTCGATCAATCTGGCCGCAATGACCGCGCTCAGTCTCGGCCGGCGGGTTCTGTTGATCGACTGCGATCTGCGCAAGCCCAAGGTGCACATCTCGCTCGGGCTGCAGCCCCAGGCCGGTCTCGCCGAGGTGCTGCGCAGCGAGGCCACCCTCGACGAATCGATCATGAAGGTCGACGGCGCCAACTTCGAGGTGCTCGCGGTGCGCAGCCACCCCTCGAATCCGTCGGAGCTGTTGGGTTCCGATGCGATGCGTCAACTCGTCCGCGATGTGGCGGAGCGCTACGACCGCGTGATCCTCGATTCACCCGCCGTCCTCGGTCTGCCGGATGCGAAGGTGATCAGCGACTTGAGCGAAGGAATCGTGATGGTGGTTCGGGCCGATGTGACGAGTGAGCAAGACGTCCAAACGGTGATCGAGATCCTGGGTCGGCAGCGCGTGCTCGGCATGGTGCTGAACGGTGCTGCCGTCGATCAGGCACGATACGGCTACGCGACATCCTGAGGCGCTTTCTCGGGTGACGTGCCCGAGCGCGCCGGCAATGCATGGGCGATGGACGCAAGCGATTTCACAATACCGCTGTCGCTGGCAATCGTGGGCGCCGCTCTGGCGACGCCGCTCGTGTCGCGTACCGCGCGGGCGCTCCAGATAGTCGACCACCCGTCCGATCGGGGCGTCAGCCTGCGAGCGGGCATGCCGCTGGCCGGTGGGCTCGCGGTGGCCGTCGGCTTTGGCCTGGGTCTCGCCTCCTCGCTCTACGTCGTCCGCGACTTCGTCAGCGGCAATCAGCTCCGCGGCCTGATCGTCGGCGCGACGGTCATCCTCTTCGCCGGTATCTGTGACGACCGCTGGGGCATAAAGGCCTGGTCCAAGTTCGCCGTCCAGATCGTCGCGGCAGCCATCGCCATCGGACACGGCTTCGCGATCGCCCACTTCACCGAGCCGCTGACCCGCGAGACCTTCTATCTGCCGACGTGGTTGAGCTGGGTCGTATCAATCCTGTGGATCGTCGGCATCACCAACGCGGTCAACCTCGTCGACGGGCTCGACGGGCTCGCGACGGGGATGGGCGTCATCATCGGCGCGACACTCACGCTCATCGCCTGGCAGACCGGGCAATACTTCGGGGTCTGCATCGGCGTCGCGCTCGTCGGGTCCCTGCTCGGCTTTCTCCCCTACAATTTCTGGCCCGCGCGCATCTTCCTCGGAGATACGGGCTCGATGTTCATCGGCTACGCCTTGGCGTTGCTCGCGCTCGGCGGCTACCGGCAGCTCTCGTTGATCACCTTCGTGGTGCCTCTGCTGGCCCTGGCGGTTCCGATCATGGACACCGCGATCTCGATCCTCCGGAGGATTCGCAAGCGGGCGCCCATCTTCACGGCCGACCGCCAGCACATGCACCACAGGCTGCTCGCGAGCGAGGGGTCGCACCGCGCGGCGGTTCTCCAGTTCTATCTGCTCACGGCGGCCTTCTGCCTGATCGCACTCTCGTTCACCCGTCTCGAGGGCACGACGGCAGCGCTGTTCCTGTTCGCAGTGGTGATCCTCACCCTGCGGATGTTGTGGAATCTCGACGCGCTCGCGATCGAGAGCAGTGATCTGTCCTCTGGTGAAATCGCTTCGGGCAGACAGGAGGACGAGCAGTGACAGCCGGAACCGCTCTCATCACGGGCATCACCGGGCAGGACGGGTCCTATCTCGCGGAGTTCCTCCTCGAGAAGGGTTACGAAGTCCACGGCGTGGTGCGGCGTTCGAGCACCGAGACATTCGAGCGCATCGCCCATCTCACGGGCAGGATCCAGCTGCACCAGGCCGACCTGCTCGACCAGAGCTCCCTCGTGAACACCATCCAGCGGGTGCAGCCTTCGGAGCTCTACAACCTGGCGGCGCAGTCCTTCGTGCCGACGAGCTGGGTGCAGCCGTCCCTGACCGGCGAGTTCACCGGATTGGGTGTGACCCGCGTGTTGGACGCGGTGCGTCAGGTGGATCCCGGGATCCGGTTCTATCAGGCGTCGAGCTCCGAGATGTACGGCAAGGTCCAGGAGGTCCCCCAGAACGAGAAGACCGCCTTCTACCCGCGCAGTCCCTACGCGGTCGCCAAGATGTACGGGCACTGGATCACGGTGAACTACCGGGAGAGCTACGACCTGTTCGCGGTCTCCGGAATCCTCTTCAACCACGAATCGCCGCGCCGAGGCCGCGAGTTCGTCACGCGCAAGATCACAGAGAGCGTCGCGCGCATCAAGCTCGGGCTCGAGGACGAGCTCACGCTGGGCAACATGGACGCCAAGCGCGACTGGGGGTACGCCCTCGAGTACGTCGACGCGATGTGGCGCATGCTGCAGGCCGATGAGGCGAGCGATTACGTGATCGGAACCGGCACGCACCATTCCGTGCGGCAGTGCGTCGACTTCGCCTTCGAGCACGTCGGGCTGGATGCCGACGACTTCGTTCGCGTGGACTCGAACCTGATCCGGCCCGCCGAAGTCGACACGCTGCTCGCCGACCCGACCAAGGCGCGCCAAACCCTCGACTGGACCGCCACCACGACCTTCGAGGAGCTCGTGCAGATCATGGTGGCGTCGGATCTCGAGGCCCAGGAGCGCCTCTCGGGTCGGCGTCGAGGGAAGGGCCAGTCCCGGTGACCCGGCCCGAGTGCGTCCTCGTGACGGGGGCGGCCGGGTTCATCGGGTCGACTCTCGTCGATCGGCTGCTCGCCGAGGGCCGGACGGTCGTGGGCTTCGACTCCTTCGACGCGTTCTATCCGGAAGACCAGAAGCGGCGCAATCTGTCCGGGGCGCTCGGGTCTTCGCGCTTCGCGCTCGTCGAAGGTGACATCCGGGATCAGGGCGCAGTCGAGGGCGTCCTGGCGGACCGCGGCGTCGAGGCCATCGTTCATCTCGCCGCCCTCGCGGGCGTTCGTCCCAGCCTCCAGAGGCCCGCCGACTACGCCGACGTCAACGTGCGCGGAACCGGCGTTGTCTTGGCGGAGGCCGCGGCCAACGGCGTGCCACACGTGGTGTTCGCGTCGTCGTCCTCGGTCTACGGCGAACGGGAGGACGGGCCGTTCCTCGAGACGGATCCGGTCGAGCGGCCGATCTCTCCCTACGCCGCGACGAAGCGCGGCGGCGAGCTACTCGCGCACACCTTCCATCATGCGAGCGGTCTCTCCGTCACGTGCGCGCGGATCTTCACGGCCTACGGCCCGCGCCAGCGGCCCGATCTGGCCATCCGGAAGTTCGCCGAGCGCATGAGGCGCGGCGAGCGGGTCCCCGTCTTCGGTGACGGTCAGAGTCTTCGCGACTTCACCTACGTCGACGACCTGGTCGACGGGCTCGTGCGCGCCGCCGATCGCCCACTCGGGTTCTCCATCCTGAATCTCGGAGCCGGGCGGCAGGTCTCGATCCTCGAGTTCGTGAAGCTGCTCGAACACGAGCTCGATGTGGTGGCGGAGATCGAGTGGCTTCCCGCGCAGGTCGGCGACGTCCGCCGAACCTGGGCCGACATCGAGGCGGCCCGCGAGGCGCTGGGCTACGCACCGAGGACGTCGATCGAAGAGGGCATCGAGCGCTTCGTGGGTTGGCTGGGAGACCTGCCGTCGTGACGCCGACGTCCCCCCGCAGCGCCCTCGTGACGGGCGGTGCGGGCTTCATCGGGGGTCACCTGGTGGAGCGCCTGCTCGCCGAGAACTGGTCGGTGCGCGTGCTCGACGATTTCAGCTCGGGCCGGGAGGCGAACCTGGCCGGCTGTCTGGACCGAGCCACGCTGTTGCGGGGCGACGTGCGCGATCAGGACGTCGTGTCGCGTGCCGTCGAGGGAGTCGATGTGGCCTTCCATCTCGCCGCGATTCCGGGGGTGCAACAGAGCGTGGCGGAGCCGCTGCGGACCCATCGCGTGAACGTCGAGGGCACGCTCACCGTGCTCGAGGCCGCGCGCCTGGGCGGCGTGCGCCGCGTGGTATACGCCGCCTCCGCGGCCGTTTACGACGATTCTCCGGCCCTCCCCAAGACCGAGTCCATGGAGCCCGGCCCGGTGTCGCCCTACGGCGTGCAGAAGCTCACCGGCGAGCGCTACTGCGGCCTCTACCACGACCTCCACGGGCTCGAAACCGTGAGCCTGCGCTACTTCAACATCTTCGGTCCGAGGCAGGACCCCCGCAGCGAGTACGCGGCGGTGATCCCCCGCTTCGTGTCCGCTGCGATCGCAGGAGAGCCCGCCGTGATCTACGGCGACGGCGAGCAGACCCGAGACTTCACCTTCGTCTCCGACGCCGTCGCCGCCAACCTGCTCGCCGCCGACGCGGAGGGAGCGGCCGGGCAGGTGATGAACATCGCCGGAGGCCACCAGACGTCGCTGAACCGGCTCTGGGAGATGATCTGCGACCTCGTCGGTATCGCGCTGGATGCCCGGCACGATCCTCCCCGGACCGGGGATGTCCGCGATAGTCTCGCTTGCGTGGCGCGGGCGGCCGATGTGATGGGCTACGAATCTTCGGTCGAGCTGCGCGAGGGGCTGCGGCAGACGATCGGGAGCTTTCGGAAATGCGCCGAGTCCGGGAAAGGATGATGCCGTGAATGTGTGCGTGATCGGAACGGGGTATGTGGGCCTGGTGACGGGCGCCTGTTTCGCCGAGTTCGGCGTGCAGGTGGTCTGCGCCGACAAGGACGCGGACAAGATCGCCGCGCTCGAGCGCGGTGAGATCCCCATCTATGAGCCGGGGCTGGGAGATCTGGTCGCCCGCAACGTAAGGGAAGATCGGCTTTCGTTCACGACGGAGACCGCAGACGCGATCCGCGGCGCACTCGTCATCTTCATCGCCGTCCCGACGCCTGCCCGCACCGACGGAGGGACCGACCTGGCCTTCGTCGAGGCGGTCGCGCGCGAGATCGGCGCCAACATGAACGGCTACAAGGTGGTCGTGACCAAGAGCACTGTCCCGGTCGGCACCTCCGAGCGCGTGCGCGGCTGGATCGAGGAAGAGCTGGCGGGCCGCAAGGTCGCCCCTCATCTGAGCATGGCGTCGAATCCGGAGTTCCTGCGCGAAGGCGCGGCGATCGCCGATTTCATGCGACCGGACCGCGTCGTGATCGGAACCGACGACGACCAGAGCGAGGCGATCCTCAAGGACCTGTACCGTCCCCTCTACCTGAACGAGACCCCGGTCGTTCTGACGAACGTCCGGACGGCGGAGCTCACCAAGTACGCGGCGAACGCCTTCCTGGCCACGAAGATCTCCTTCATCAACGAGGTCGCGAACCTCTGTGAGTCGGTCGGCGCCGATGTGCAGGCCATCGCCCGTGGCATCGGTCTCGACCGTCGAATCGGGAACAAGTTCCTCCACGCCGGGCCCGGTTTCGGTGGTTCGTGCTTCCCCAAGGACGCCCGCTCCGTGGCGCACTTCGCCCGGGAGATGGGTGGCGGCCTCGAGATCGTCGAGGCAGTCATTCGGGTGAACGATCGCCAGCGCCAGCGCATGGTCGACAAGATCGTGTCGGTGCTGGACGGGGATGCCACGGGAAAGACCGTCGCGATGCTCGGCCTCTCCTTCAAGCCGGAGACGGACGACATGCGCGACGCGCCGTCGATCGATATCGTGCAGAGCCTGTGGGAACGGGGCGCCATCGTGCGTGCCTGCGATCCCCGGGCCCTCGAAGCGGCGACCGCCCTGCTGCCGGAGCTCGTCCCGTGTGCGGACGCGTACGAAGCGTGCCGGGGAGCCGACGTGCTGGTGATCATGACCGAGTGGAACCAGTATCGGATGCTCGATCTCGCCAAGGTGAAGGAGTTGCTGGTCCAGCCCCGGATCGTCGACCTGCGCAACGTGTACGAGCCGGAGACCACCCGGGCCGCCGGCTTCACCTACGTCTCTGTCGGCCGCTGATGACGCGACGGCGCGGCATGCTTCACGCGGTCATCCTGGCCGGCGGCGCCGGCGAGCGCTTCTGGCCCGCGTCGCGGCAGAAGCGTCCCAAGCCCTTCCTCGAGGTCATCGACGGCCGGAGCTTGCTCGAGGCAACCCTCGTCCGCGCGCGCCGCTTTGCCTCCGAGGGCTGCCTCTGGGTGGTGTGCGGGACGGATCACGCCCGGGACATCCGCCGCGAGTCCGGTCTGCCCGCAAGTCGCGTGCTGGTCGAGCCCCGCCGGCGGAACACCGCCATGGCCATCGGGTTGGCCGCCGAGAGGATCGGGGCCGCAGATCCCGAGGCGGTCCTCGCGATCCTGCCGGCGGATCACCACATCCCGGACGCCGCTGCCTTCGCGCGCTCGATCCGCGCCGCGGCCCGGGCCGCGCGCGGGGCGGAGGTGCTGATCACGCTGGGCGTCCAGCCGACGCGCCCGGACGTGGGCTATGGCTACATCCACCGCGGCGCGCGGATCGGCCCCAGCGCACCCGGCCTGCACCGGGTCGCGCGCTTCGTCGAGAAGCCCGACGCGGCCCGGGCGCGCCGCTATCTGCGGCAGGGCGGCTACCTCTGGAACGCCGGCATCTTCGTCTGGCGGGCGCGCACCCTGCTCGGCGAGCTCGCCGCCTGCGCGCCGGACGTGTACCGCGCCCTGGCGCCGGTGCGCGCGGCGCGGCGGATCCCACCCCGGTCGGCCCTGGAACGGGCTTATCGCCGCGCTCCGTCGCTGCCGATCGACGTGGCAGTGCTCGAGCGAAGCCGAAATGTGTGGACCCTGCCCGTGGACTTCCACTGGAGCGACGTCGGGACCTGGCAGTCCCTCGCGTCCGAGCTGGGCGTTGGCCCGGGCCGCAGCCGGGTGATTGCGGGGGGGGCCGTGATCGACGACGCTGGAGGCAACCTCGTCTGGGGCGGCGAGCGCCCGATCGTGCTGCTGGGGGTCGAAGGGCTCGCGGTCATCGACACCGGAGATGCCCTTCTGGTCTCGAAGCTCGAGGAGAGCCCGCGGGTGCGTGACGCCGTGGCGGCACTGAAGAAGAAGGGACGTTCGGACGTCACGTAGGCAATGAGAGGGGGAAGCATGGCCTCATCGCGGCACGGCCGCGAAGCGCTCGATTCCCTGCGTTCGATTCCGCTCTTCTCCGCGGTCAGCGACGAGGACCTCGAGTCGATCGCCTCGCACCTGATCGAGCGGCGCCTTCCGAAGAACAAGACCATCGTCGAGGAGGGCACGCCAGGGGATTACATGTACGTGATTCCCGAGGGACGCGTGAAGGTCACGAAGCTCTCCGGAGACGGGCGGGAGAAGATCCTAGAGCTGTTGGAAGCGGGATCCTTCTTCGGGGAGATGTCGCTGCTCGACAGCGCTCCCCGCTCGGCCAGCGTCAAGGCGCTGACGGACGTACGCATCCTGGCGCTCTCGCGCAACGACTTCCTGAACGTGCTGCGCCGCAGCCCGGATCTCGCCCTGGCGGTGATCCAGGAGCTCACCACCCGTCTGCGCCAACAGGACGAGCAGGCGAGCTCCCTGTCGTTCCAGCGCGTGAAGGAGCGAACCCAGGGCCTGCTGGTGCGCTTGGCGCGGGACGAGACCGGGACGCCCGGCCGCCTTGCGACACCGGTCCTGACCCACCAGCAGATCGCCGACATGATCGGGACGTCGCGGGAGACCGTGACCCGGGCGGTCAAGGGCCTCAAGGAAGAGGGCTGGCTGGCGCAGGAGGGCAAGCGCTACCTGGTTCCCGCCGGGGACTGATTCTCCCAGCGAGATCGGATCGCGAGCGAACGCCCCGCCCGCCGTCTCACGTGCCGACGCGCATCCGCCGATGTAGCGGAGATGGCCGTCGCCGACGCCGCATTCGGGAGGTGGGTCCTGGGGTCGATGGGCTCCGGCGTCGTCGCCATCGACTCGGACCGCACCATCGTGATGATCAACGACGGCGCGCGCCGGATCCTGGGCTGTCCGGGCCCCGAGGAGGCGCCCTTGGTCGGTCTCGACTGCCGCGAGGCGCTCGCCTGCCAGCCCGCGGTCGCGCGTCTGTTGGAGGAGGCGATCGACGCCAGGAGCCCGCTCTCGCGCGCGGAGCTCGTGTTGGAGGCGCCAGGTGAGAGGGAACGGAGCACCATCGGGTTCACCCTGTCACCCGTGCAGGACGACGACGGCCGCACCCGCGGCGCCACCATGATCTTCCGGGACCTCACGCCCTTCGAGCGCATGGACGAGCAGGACCGTCTGCGAGAGCGGCTCTCGGCCCTCGGCGAGATGGCCGCGGATCTCGCCCACGAGATCCGAAATCCGTTGGCCGGCATGCAGGTCATCGCGGACCTGCTGAAGCGGCGCCTCGCGAACCGTCCGGACGAGGTCGCGATGGTGGACCAGATCATCGGCGAGCTCGGCTCGGTCGCGGATACCGTGACGGCGAGCCTCGAGTTCGTTCGCCCGGTGTCGCTCGAACGGCGGCCGCTCGACGTCGTCGTGCTGATCGAGGAGGCGATCGCCGTGGCGCAGTCGCGTGTGGCCTTCGCCGGCGCCATCGTCCGCGAGTTCGAGGACGACGTGCCCGCGGTGTCTGCCGACCCGGACCAGCTCCGGTCGGTCCTGACGAACCTGGTGCTGAACGCGTTCGAGGCCATGGGTGGCGCCGAGGCCGAGCCGGAGCAATGCCTGACCGTCTCGGTGCGCCGGGTGCTGTCGGATCGCGACGCGCGGTCGATGCTCGTCCGATCGGATGGCCAGACCGCGCGCTGCCGCGAGCTCGTGACCAGCGAGGTGCTGATCGACGTCGCGGACACCGGCCCGGGTGTGCCCGCGGAGCTGCGGGAGAAGGTCTTCTACCCGTTCTTCACCACCAAGCCGCACGGCTCCGGCGTCGGGCTGGCGGCGGCCCAGAAGATCGTGGCGAGCCACGGTGGTCTGATCGAGATCGACGGCCGCGAAGGCGTCGGCGCCCGCTTCCGGGTGCGGCTGCTCCTCGGAGGGCTCGGCGGACCCGATCGGACCGACGTCTCCGCCGAGACGTCTCCGGGCGCGGCGCCGAGAGGTGGCTCGTGAGCCCGGGACGCGCTCGGATCCTCGTCGTCGAGGACAACGACACGCTGCGGCGTGGCATCGTCCTGGCGTTGCGGGAGAGCTGGAGCGAGGTCGAAGACCTCGCCAGCGGCGACGCCGCCACGGTGCACATCCGGGACGAGGGGGTGGCTCCGTACGACGTGGTGGTCACCGATCTGCGGCTACCCGGGTCGGACGGCCTGGCCGTCCTGGCGGCAGCGCGCAAGCGAGACCCGCGCACCAGTGTGCTGGTCATGACGGCCTACGGCTCGATCGAAACCGCCGTGCGTGCCATGCGGGACGGCGCCTACGACTTCGTCCAGAAACCCCTCGATCTCGACCAGCTCGAGATGCGCGTCGCCCGGGCCGTGGACCACGGTCGCCTGCTCCACGAGGTGACGGAGCTGCGCGCGCGCGAGGCGGCGCGCGGCGCGGCCGAGTCGATCGTGGGCGATGGCCCGGCGCTGCGCGCGGCGGTGGACCTGGCCCGGCGCGTCGCTCCGACGCGCTCGACGGTGCTCGTCACCGGCGAGACCGGAACGGGCAAGGAGCTGATCGCGGGGCTCATCCACCGCGCCTCGTCTCGTCGCGACGGGGCCCTCGTCAAGGTGAACTGCGCCGCGCTTCCGGAGACTCTGCTCGAGTCCGAGCTGTTCGGCCACGAGCGCGGCGCGTTCACGGGAGCCGATCGACAGCGCATCGGGCGCTTCGAGGAGGCGAGCGGCGGCACGCTCTTCCTGGACGAGGTGGGCGATACTTCGCCGGCGACCCAGGCGAAGCTGCTGCGCGTGCTCCAGGATCAGGAGTTCAATCGCCTCGGCGGCATCAAGGTCCTCCGCACGGACGCCCGCATCGTCTCCGCCACCAACCAGGAACTGGAGGAGAAGATCGCGGCCGGAACGTTTCGCGAGGATCTCTTCTTCCGCCTCAACGTGATCCGCATTCACCTGCCGCCGCTGCGCGAGCGAAGTGAGGATCTGGTCGCCCTGGCCCAGCACTTCCTCCAGGAGTTCGCCCACAGCCAGGGGCGCCCGCTGCGAGGATTCCAGGAGGACGCCCTCGAGCGGCTGCGGGGTCACGACTGGCCCGGGAATGTTCGCGAGCTCCACAACGTCATCGAGCGCGCAGCGCTGATGGCGGAGGGCCCGCGGATCAAGGCCTCGGACATCACCCTGTTCGGCCGGACCGCGGGGCAGGGGGCGGCCCGCTGGCCGCAGGAGCTGCCCCCGCAAGGCGTATCGCTCGGCGAGGTCGAGCGCGAGCTGGTGCTGCTGGCGCTCCAGCGCACCGGCTACGTGCAGAAGGACGCGGCCGATCTGCTGGGCGTCAGTCGGCGCAAGCTGAACTACATGATCCAGCGAATGGGCATCACCCACCCGGGCTGGCGCCGGAATCGCGAGTCCGGGGCCCGCAGCGGTCCCGGCGACCGCGGTTCACCCCGCAGCCCTTGATTCCTGGGCCACTTGCCTGAAATCTATGGGGCTTGGGACGCGCTTCGGGCCGCGGAATCTCTCGTCGACCGACCTCGCGGCTCGGAGGGGCACCCGAGCCCGACTATCCCATGAATCGAGGTTTCCGATGAACGCTTGGTTGATCCGAATCGTCGCCGCCGCGCTGGCCGGCCTGCTGCTCTTCGCGTGCCAGAGCGATGAGGAGAAGCTCGCCGAACACATGAGCCGCGGCGACGCGTACTTCGACAACGAGAAGTACGGCGAGGCGATCATCGAGTACATGAGCTTCCTACAGATCGACCCCAACGACGGGGTGGCCCACTACAAGCTCTCGAAGGCGCTGTTCAAGACGAACAAGGTCCGGGAGGGGTACTGGGAGCTGCGCGAGACCGTTCGTCTGGATCCCGCGAACCTGGAGGCGAAGATCGAGCTCTCGATCATGCTGCTCTTCGCCAAGGAGTACGAGGAAGCCCTGGAGCAGATCGACGAGGCCGTCGCCGTGGATCCGGGCAAGGTTCGCGCGCACGCAATCCGGGGCCAGGTCCTCGACGCACTCGGCCGCCCGGAGGAAGCGCTCGAAGCCTTCGCGACCGGCGTCGAGCTCGATCCCGAGGACCGAGGGGCGCTGCTGCTCTACGCGGCCGCGCTCGACCGCGCCGGCGCCCGCGAAGAGGCGGAGGAGTTCTTCGACAAGCTGGTCGCCACCCATCCCGACTACGGCGCCTACGACGCCCTGGCCCGCTTCATCGCCCGGGGTCGCGACCAATCACGCGACGCGGAGGTGGAGGCGGCGTACCGCAAGGCGATCGAGGTCGCTCTGCCGGCGGAGGTGCCGCGGGGTTACAAGGTCCTCGCCGGCTTCCAGTACTCGCGAGATCGCATCGACGACTCCATCGCGACGCTCGAAGAGGGCATCGAGAAGTCCGAGGAGAAGCTCGACCTCATCTACACGCTGGCGCGCTTCCACAGCAGCCAGGGCAACCAGGAGAAGGCGAACGCCCTGATCGAGCAGGCGACGGTCGCCGCGCCGGACACCGCCCGTCCATTCCTCATCCTGTCCGCGCACCGCGACCAGAACGAGGATCTCGCGGGCGCTCTCGAGGCGGCCCGCAGGGCGGCGGAGATCGAGCCCGAGAACGAGGAGGCGGAGCTCCGCATCGCGGAAGTCATCATCGAGATCGGCGTCAAGTCGCAGGACGACGCCAAGGTCGCCGAGGGGCGGAAGCTCGTCGAAGACCTGCTCGCGGAGAATCCGGAGCAGCCGGCGGCCCTCGCCATCCGCGCGAAGGTGGACCTCTACGAGAAGAAGGTGGACGACGCCATCGCCGTGCTGCGTACGGCGGTGAGCCAGCTTCCCGATTGGGCACAGGCCCACTTCCTGCTCGGCACCGCGCTCGCGATGAAGGGCGACCACACGGGAGCTCGCAGCGAGCTGGCGCGCGCCCTCGAGATCGACGCCACCTTGGTCCAGGCGCGCCGCGTGCTCGCTCAGGTGCACGCGGATCTCCGGGAGAACGAGTACGCCGTCGAAGAGGGCCGACGCTACCTGCGCGAGCGGCCGGACGACGTCCAGGTGCGGATCCTCGTCGCCCAGAGCCTGATCCGGCTGGGCAAGACGGCCCAGGCCGAGCGCGAGCTGGCCGCGGTTCCCGAGGCCGAACGGACCGCCGAGATCCACTACGCCTACGGACGCATCGCGATGGGCAAGCGGGACTTCCCGGCGGCGAAGGCCCACCTGGTCCGGGCCCTCGACGACCTGCCGGCCAACCACGACATCCTCAACAGCCTCTACCTCCTCGAGCGCGAGTGGAACGGCGATACGAGCGAATCGGTCGCACGCATCCAGAAGGCCCTCGCCGAGAATCCCGACAACGCCCGGTTGGTGCTACTCGAGGGAAACATCGCGTTGGCCCAGCACCGCGGCGAGGACGCCGAGGCGAGCTTCAAGAGGGCCATCGATCTCGCTCCGGACGACCTCAAGGCCTACGAGCACCTCGCCCGTTTCTACTCGGCGACGGGTCGGCTGCAGGAGGCCATCGACACCTACGAGGCCGCCGTTGCGGCCCGGCCGCAGGCCGCTCAGCTCTACCACCTCCTCGGCGTGCTCTACGAACTCGGTGGCGAGAAGGAGAAGGCGATCGCCAACTACGAGCAGGCGATCCGCCGCGCGCCCAACCTCGGCGAGGCGAAGAACAATCTGTCGTACATGTTCGCCGAGTCCGGCAAGAACCTGGACCGGGCGCTGGAGCTGGCACAGGAGGCCAAGGCCCTGCTTCCGGACAACCCGAACGCCGCGGACACCCTCGGCTGGGTCCTGTACAGGCGCGGCGTCCCCGGCGCGGCGATCAGCTATCTCCGCGAGGCCGAGGCCACCTCGGATCCCGGCAGCCCGACCCTCGGCCTGGTCCGCTATCACCTGGCCCTCGCCTACCAGAGCAACGGCGACGACCAGGAGGCCGCCGAGACCCTCGAGCGTGCCCTATCGGATCTCGACAGCCAGTTCGAGACGATCCGCAAGCGGGGCGTCGCCGTCGATGAGCCCGCCTGGGCCACCGAGGCCCGGACGATGCTGGCGGAGCTGCAGCGCTCCTGAGCCGGGTGGGGCCTCTCGCCGGTGGCCGCCTTGGCTCGCGAGGCCGGACGCGGTCCGAAAACCGCTTCTGTTCCGGCTAGTTGTCCGCCTGTTGCCGGCTGGCGGCGACGGGAGGGCGCGCCGCTGCCCGAAAAGCCATTCCACATCAAGCGTGTTGCCCGCTCGGACGATAGATCCGGGGTGCCGGTGTGTGCGGCACGGAGTTCGGCGTTCGGCGGCGGCCCTGCAGGCAGGCCGCGCCCGACCGCCGTTGCGGAATGCAGCTGGAGGGATGGCATGAGAATCGCGAAGCTCCTGACTCGCAATGCGGCGCTGCTGGTGCTGCTCGTCGTTCCGGCGACCGGTCTCGCGGAGGAGGCGACCGAGGCGCCCGCGAACCCCCCGACCGCCGACGCAACCGGGATCGCCGCGATGCCGGAGCCCGCGAGCGATCTCCTCACGGCGGAGGCCGCGCCCGCGGAGGAGAGCGCCGCTCTGGAGGCGCCCGCGGAGGTCGCGTTGCCGGCCGCGCTCGATCCGGTCGCTGCGGCCGATACCGCCGAACCGGCCGCTCCCGCCGCTCCCGCAGACACGGAAGCCACCGCCGATACCGCCGGCGCCGAGGAGATGCCCGAGATCGCCGAGGTCGAGGAGGCCGTTCCGGCCGAGACGCTCGGTGCGATCGGGTACGACTCCGCGGGTCGCCGGGGACGCATCCACGTCGTGATCTCTGGCGACACCCTCTGGGATATCTCCGACGCCTATCTCGGAACGCCCTGGGTCTGGCCGTCGATCTGGACGGACAACCGCGACATCGAGAACCCGCACCTGATCTTCCCCGGCGATCGCATCTGGATCACGCCGTGGGAGATGCGCAAGGTGACCGATGCCGAGCCCGGCAGAGGCCGAAGCCATGCTGGCCGCGCGGCCGGCGGCACCGGAGGAGTTCCCGACGTTGGAGGAGGATCCGATGCAGGCGCCGGTCGAGATGGTCGCGGTGCCCGACGCCCAGACGTTCCGGCGCGTCAACGTGCGCGAGTGGGTGGGCCTGATCTCCGAGGAACAGCTCCAGGCGGAGGAAGACGCCCAGTTCGAAGCCGCCACGG
>JBHHVG010000031.1:0-14359 GCA_046754165.1 Myxococcota bacterium | reverse complement strand
GGTGGTCCTCGGTCTGGATGCAGTTCACCTGGGCGAAGACCTCGTAGTCGAACTCGGCATCCCGGTCGAGATCGAGGGAGCGGCGGATCGCCCGCTTGGTGAAGGCGAGGGCGATGGGAGGCCCGCTTCGGAGCTTCTCGGCCAGCTTCTCGACCTCGGCGTCGAGCGCGTCGGCCGCGACCACCCGGTGGACGAGCCCCAGCGCCAGCGCCTCTTCGGCCTTCACGAGCTTGCCCGTCATCATCATCTCGGTCGCGACGCCGAGCGGAATGAGGCGCGGCAGGTAGTAGCCCGCCGACATGTCGCAGCCGGCCAGCCCGATGCGCACGAAGGGAGCTCCGAGGCGGATCCCCTCGGCGGCGATCCGGAAGTCGCAAGCGATCGCGAGGCCGAAGCCGCCCCCCACCGTGTCGCCCTGGAGCCTCGCGATCACCGGAATGTCGAGGTCCGCGATGCGGCGTACGGGATCCAGGTAGTGGTCGACGATCGGCTCCCACTCGGCGGGCTTGCGCTCGATCATCTCCGCGCGATCGGCGCCGGCGCAGAAGGCGCGGCCCTCGGCGGCGAGAATGAGCACGCGGTCGTCGCTGCGCCCGACCGCGTCGAGCGCCTCGACCAGCGCGTCGAGCATGCTGAGGCTGAGCGCGTTCAGGTTCTCCGGCTGGGCCAGCGTGATCGTGGCGATGCCGTCCTTGCTCTCGAGTCGAAGCGGTGCCGTCATGTCTTCTCCAGGGGGCGGAAGGCGTAGTCCACGGACACCTCCGCCACGGTCTCGCCGTTGTCTCCGGCCAGCCGCGCGCGGACCGTGAGCTCCGAGCGGCCGTCTCGGGCGAGTTCATCGAGCACGCGCTCGAGTTCGCCCGCCTCGACCCGCGCGGTGCCGACCACGGCGCCGCGGGTCGGCCGCCGGTAGCGGATCTCCGCGCGGCGCGCGAAGGGGAAGGCGCGGTCGAGGGTCTCCAGGCCGGCGGCCACCCCGGCCAGCGTCTCGCCGAAGGTGTAGAGGAGCCCCGCGTGGACCGTCCCCGCCAGGTTCCGGTTCTCGTCGCGGGCGGGCAGCGTCATCCGCACCTCGCCGTCGACGACGCGATCGAGCGTGAGCCCGAGCTCGCGCGTGTAGGGGATCTTCGCGAGGGTGGCGCGCATCCCGCCTGCGTCCACGTCAGCCCTCCAGCCCGAAGGCCCGGATCGCGTTTTCGCGCACGATCTTCCGGTAGGCGGTCTCGGAGACACCGAGCTCGCGAAGCTCCGAGAGCGTGCGGTCGAAGGTGAGAAGCGGGTAGTCCGTCGCCCAGAGCACCTTGTCCTGGCCGTAGCTGCTCGCGAACCTCACGAATGACTCCGGCCAGTGCTTGGGCGTGCGCGCGCTCGTCTCGACGTAGACGTTCGGGTGCTTCCAGGCGAGGATCATCATCTCCTCGTGCCAGGGCTGGCCCAGGTGACAGCCCAGGATCACGAGCTCGGGGAAGGCGAGGGCGACCTCGTCGAGGTAGATCGGCCGTCCGGCCTCCGAGGGGAGCAGCGGGCCCGTGTGCCCGACCTGGATCGCTACCGGGAGCGAGAGCTCCACGCACTTGGCGTAGACGGGCCAGTACATCTTGGCGTTGGGCGGGGCGCCCACCGTGCCGTCGCCGTAGGCGTAGGGCTCTAGGCGGAGGCCCCGGAGCCCGAGCTCCCGGGCCATGCGCTCGATCTCGCGGACCACGTCCATGGGCTTTCCGCGGGGATCGACAGTCCCGACGCCGGTGAAGCGGTCGGGGTGCTTGCCGCAGATCTCGGCGACCTCCTCGTTCGTGATGATGTGGTGGTCGCCGTAGCCGAAGGCCGAGAGCATCAGCCGCTCGACGCCGGCGGCGTCCATGTGGTCGATGATCTCCTCGGTCGTCATGCCGCGCTCGAAGAGCTCGAGGGTCCCGTAGCGCCGGAAGATGCTAATGAACTCGGGCGGCCAGCGATCGATCGTGCCGGGGCGCACCAGCGTGGCCCAGGCGTCGATGGCTCCGACGGTTTCGGTCATGGCGCTCTCTCCTCTCCCGTGGGACCAAGGCCTCCGCGGCCTGCTTCGGTGGACGCGAAGCATAACAGCTTGACATAAGCCCATCAACTGTTAATCTGCTCACGATGACGACCGAGCCCGAGAGCCTCCCCGCTCCGCAACCCGAAAGCATCCGCGTCAATATCCTCGAGGCCGCACGTCGGCGCTTCCTGCGCTTCGGGGTGCGGAAGACGACCATGGACGAGGTCGCCCGCGAAGCCGGGTGCTCGCGGACCACCCTCTATGCGCACTTCCGGAACAAGGAGGACCTCTACGCGCAGCTCCTCGAGCAGGACGCGGAGGCCTTCATCCGCGAGGCCTCCGGCGTGCTCGCGACCGACGCCAGCGCGGGCAGGAAGATCCGCCGCATCGTCGAGATCACGCGGCGCACCTACGCGCGCAACCACGTCATGCGCCTCGCCCTAGCGGGCGATGCGGAGATGAGCCTCGAGCCCGTCGCGCACGCCTTCACCCGCGACCAGGAGCAGCGCATCGTCGAGCTCCTGCGCCGCGTGCTCGAGGAGGGCGTGGAGGAAGGGTCGCTCCGGCCCATCGACACCGAGCGCGTCGCCTATCTGATGTTCCATCTCGGGCGCTTCTTGGTCGAGCGCGAGACGGCCGGGATCGGCGACTACCCCTTCGACGAGATCGTGGCGCTGATGGACGAGGTCTTCGCCCAGGGTATCGGGCGGCCTCGCCCGAAGCGCCATTGAGGAGCGCACTTGGTCAGCTTCGAGCTTTCCGACACGATCCGGGCGATCCGCGAGCTGATGCACAAGTTCGCGGAGAACGAGATCCGGCCGGTCGCCCCGGGCCACGACGAGGAGGAGTCGTTCCCGTGGGAGGTGCTTGAGAAGGCCAAGGCGATCGGGCTCCTCCTCGACTACGCGCGCCCCGCCGACGAGTCCGAGCGGGACCGCACGGAGAACCCGATGGCCGCGGAGCGCAATCTGCTCTCGGCCGTCGCCGCGGAGGAGCTCGGCTGGGGCTGTGCCGGGATCACGATCGCGATCCAGGGGACCGCCTTCGCCGCGGCCCCCGTCCAGATGATGGGGACGCCCGCGCAGCGGGCCTTCTTCGGGGAGTGTCTCGACGGGCGCGACGAGGAGGGTCACCTCAGGGTGGCGAGCCTCGCGCTGACGGAGCCGGACGCCGGATCGGACCTCTCGCGCATCTCCACGACGGCGGTGAAGGACGGCGGCGCCTACGTGCTCAACGGCCGCAAGCAGTTCGCGACGAACGGGAGCCTCGCGAGCGTCTATGTCGTCTGGGCCTCGGTCGATCCCGCCGCGGGCCGCGCGGGGCTGCGGGCGTTCCTCGTCCCCCGCGGCACGCCCGGACTGATCCCCGGGAAGAAGGAGCGCAAGCTCGGGATCCGGGCCTCGGACACGGCGGGGGTCGTCCTCGAGGATTGCCGGGTTCCTGCCGCGCAGAGACTCGAGCCACGCACGCCCCGGCGCGGCGGGGCCAAGGGGGTGCTCGACGCCACGCGTCCCATGGTGGGGGCGCTGTCGCTCGGCGTGGCGCGGGCGGCGCTCGAGGTCGCGACCGAGCACGCCCGGGAACGGGTCCAGTTCGGAGAGCCCATCGCCAAGAAGCAGGGCGTTGCCTTCCAGCTCGCGGACATGGCCATGGAGATCGAGGCCGCGCGCGGCCTGGTGTGGAAGGCCGTGTGGATGGCGGATCGCGGGATCCCGAACGCGGCGATTGCGGCCATGTCCAAGGCGAAGGCCGCCGCCGTGGCCATGGACGTCACGACGAAGGCGATCCAGATCCTCGGCGGATACGGATTCTGCCGTGACTACCCGGTCGAGAAGTGGTTCCGCGACGCCAAGATCATGGACATCTTCGAGGGCACGGGGCAGATCCAGCGCACCATCATCGCGCAGGATCTGACCGGTCTCGACTGCAAGTAGGAGACGCCGCCATGGCCTGCCCCCAGTGGACCGAGGAGCACGAGGCGTTCCGCGAGAGCGTACGGCGCTTCGCGGCCGAAGAGATCCGCCCCTTCGCCGAGACGTGGCAGGCCGAGGGCGCCTTTCCCGACGAGCTCTTTCGCAAGGCGGGCCAGATCGGGCTCCTCGGCGTGCGCTTCGACCCGAAGTGGGGCGGGAGCGGCCTCGACTACTGGTACACGGTGATCCTCGTCGAGGAGCTGGTGCGCGGCCGCGACCTCGGCTGTGTGGTGGGCCTCCTCGTCCAGTGCGAGATGGCGACGGCCGTGATCCACGATCACGCGACCGACGAGCTGCGCAAGGAGTGGCTGGTGCCGGCCATCACGGGCGAGCGTATCGCGGCGCTCGGTGTGACGGAGCCTGGGGGTGGCTCCGACGTGGCGTCGCTCCAGACGACCGCGAAGAGGGATGGCGACGACTACGTGATCCGCGGCTCGAAGATTTTCATCTCGAACGGAGCGCGGGCCGACTTCGTGACGCTGGCCGTGCGCACCGGGGGGCCCGGCCCGGACGGCGTGAGCCTCGTCGTCTGCCCCACGGACGCGAAGGGCTTCCAGGTGAGCCGGCAGCTCCAGAAGGTGGACCTCCACTCGAGCGACACGGCGGAGCTCTTCTTCGACGACGTCCGGATCCCACGCCGCTATCTCATCGGCGAGGAGGGGCGCGGCTTCCGCTACATCATGGGCGCCTTCCAGGGCGAGCGCCTCGTGCTCTCCGTGATGATGAACGCGCTCTGCGACGACGTGCTCGGCGAGACGCTCGCCTATCTGGCGGAGCGCAAGGCCTTCGGGCAGCCCCTCGCCTCCATGCAGGCCTGGCGCCACCGCATGGCCGACTGGATGACGCGTCTCGAGGCCTCCCGGGCGCTCACCTACCGGGCCGCCGAGCAGCTCTCGGAGCGCGACCCGCGGGGCGAAGTGACCGTGAGTATGGCGAAGCTCTACGGCGCGGAGCTCATCCGCGGCCTCATCCTCGACTGCGCCCAGGCCTTCGGGGGCTACGGCTTCATGGAGGAGAACTACGTGGCGCGCTGCTCGCGCGGCGTGCAAAACTGGGGGATCGGAGCCGGGACCAGCGAGGTCATGCGTGAGATCATCGCCAAGCGCCGTATGCCGGCAGGGGCCGCATGAGCCGCCGGGCCGTGATCGCGGGCGTCGGCCACACGGCCTTCGGGAAGCTCGAAGGCCGCACCGCGTGGCACCTGGAGGCCGAGGCTGCCGCGGCCGCCGTGGCGGACGCGGGGCTCCGGCCGTCGGACGTGGACGGCTTGCTCACCGATCCGGGGCCTGCGCAGGGAATCCTCGACGGCATCACGCCGCACTTCTTGCACCTGGGCGCGCAGCTGGGTCTCGATCCCGCTTACACGGGGTCGGAGCTCCTGGGGGGCGCCGGGAGCGTCGCCATCGTTGCGCGCGCGGCGCTCGCCGTCGAGGCGGGTCTGTGCGAGGTGTGCCTGTGCGTCTACGGGGACAGCCCGCTCGCGACACCGGGCTCTTTCGAGTACGGGCGGGGCGATGAGGCAGCCTTCGGCTTCTTCGGCGCAGTGGGCCTGCACGCGCTGGCTGCGCAGCGCCACATGCACCGCTACGGGACGCGCGCCGAGCATCTCGGCGAGGTCGCCGTCGCGGCGAGGGCGCACGCCGCGCGGACACCCCACGCCCAGAAGCGCCGGCCGATCACGATGCAGGAGTACCTGGCCTCGGACCTGGTAGTGGAGCCGCTCCGCAAGCTCGATTGCTGTTTGGTCTCGGACGGCGCCGCCGCCGTCGTCGTTACGACCGAGGAGCGCGCCCGCGACCTGCGCTGCGAGCCCGTTCACGTGCTCGGCCACGCCCAGGCCCACAGCCTCTCGACCTATGCCTCGCCGGATCACTTCGAGACGCTCCCAGCCGCGCGCTGCGGCCCCAGGGCCCTGGCCCGCGCCGGGCTCACCCCCGCCGACCTCGACGTGGTGCTCCTCTACGACTGCTTCACGATCGTTGTCCTGCTCCAGCTCGAGGACTACGGCTTCTGCAAGAAGGGGGAGTCGGGGCCCTTCGTCGAGGGAGGGCGGATCGCGCCCGGCGGGAGCCTGTGCGTGAACCCGAGCGGCGGTCTCCTCGCCGAGGGCTACGGCAGCGGCATGCTGCACGTGATCGAGGCCGTGCGGCAGCTCCGCGGGGGGGCCGGGGAGCGCCAGAGGCCGGGTGCCGGGACGGCGCTCGTCTCCGGACACGGCCTCGGCATGAACACCCACACGACCCTCGTGCTCGGGAGCTGAGGCGATGGACGACGCACAGCCTCCGCTGCCTTCGCCCGACGCCTTGACGGCGCCCTTCTGGGACGCCTGCCGGAACGGGCGGCTCGAGGTGTCCGCCTGCGAGGACTGCGGGCACTGCTTCCTGCCGCCGGGTCCGTGCTGTCCGCGCTGCTGGTCCACGCAGCTCGCGCCGCAACCGGTCTCGGGCCGAGGGCGCGTTGAGAGCTTCGCCGTGTACCGCCGGACCTATCACCCGGGCATGCCCGCGCCGTATGTGGTCGCCCTGATCGAGCTCGAAGAAGGCCCGCGCCTCGTCTCGAACGTCGTCGGCTGCGCGCCCGAGGAGGTCGCGATCGAGATGCCGGTGGTGGTGCGCTTCGAGCGAGTGGGCGAGTTCGTATTGCCGCGCTTCGCGCCGCTCGCCCGCGGAGGGCGGAACCCGTGAGCATCCAGTTCGAGCGGGAAGGGGCCGTCGTGATCCTCACGATCGACCGCCCCAAGGTCCACAACGCGCTCGACTTCGAGACGAGCGACGTGTTGGTGGACGCGTGGATCCGCTTCCGCGACGACGACGAGCTGCGCGTCGCGATCCTGACCGGCGCCGGCGAGCGCGCCTTCTGTGCCGGCGCGGATCTCCGGAGCGTCGGCGACTTCTACCGGAAGCTCAGCTCGGCCGAGCGTCTGCACCGCTCGGAGCAGGTGCCGGGTCTCGGGGGCATCACGAAGAACCTCGCGATCGACAAGCCCATCCTCGCAGCCGTGAACGGACACTGCCTCGCCGGCGGGCTCGAGATCGCGCTGGCCTGCGACCTGCGCATCGCCTCGGAGAACGCGACCTTCGGCCTGCCGGAGGTGACCCGCGGCCTCATCCCCGGGGCCGGCGGGACGCAGCGCCTCCCGCGGCTCGTCGGACCCGAGCGGGCCCTCGATCTCATCCTGACCGGCCGCCGCATCGATGCCCGCGAGGCGGAGCGCATCGGTCTGGTCACGCGCGTCGTCCCGCTGGTCGAGCTGCGCGGCGAGGCTCTGGCCTTGGCACAGGCGATCGCTGCGAACGCGCCGCTGGCCGTGCGTGCCGCCAAGGCCGCCGTGTGGCGCGGCCTCGACCTGCCCCTCGAGGAGGGCCTGCGGCTCGAGCAGCTCCTCGCCGAGCCCGTGCGCCAGAGCGAGGACGCGCAGGAGGGACCGCGCGCCTTCCTCGAGAAGCGCAAGCCCGCCTTCAAGGGGAGATAGCGTGATGCCCACCCCCCCGCGTCGCCACGTCGGCCAGTACGTCGCCTCGGGAGACTGGAGCGACTACTGGACCACGCGCATCAGCCGCGCCGAGCGCGGCAGAATCTGGGTCCGCGGCTACCCGATCGAGGAGCTGATCGAGCACCTCTCCTACAGCGAGGCCGCCTTCCTGCTGCTGCGCGGCGAGCTGCCCGACGAGCGCGAGGCCGCGCTCTTCGACCTGGCGCTCCGCTGCGGGATGGACCAGCAGCTCATCAACTCGGCCGCCTGCGCCGCGCGCTACACGGCCTCTGCGTTCCCCGACTCGCCCGTTCCGGCGCTCGCGAGCGGGATCCTCGCGAGCGGCTCCGTGACGGGCTCGCCGCAGGAGCCCGCCGAGATGCTGATCGAGGCCGTCGGCGGGGAGGCCACCGTAGAGGAGGCCGCGAGCCGCGCCGTCGATCTCTGGCTCGAGCGCCGCGGCGCGGTTCCGGGCCTCGGCCACCCGATGCACAAGCAAGCCGAGCCGCGGGCGCTGACGCTGCGCCGGCTCGCGCTGGAGCGCGACGGCTGGCGCGCGCACGGGCGGCTGCTCGATGCGATCGAGGCCGAGCTCGAGCGACGCAAGGGGCGCCGCATTCCCATCAATCTCGCGGGGGCCCTCGGCGCGCTGCTTGCGGACCTCGGCTTCGACCCGCTGGCGATCGGCGGGATCGGGGCGCTCGGCTACGGCATGGCGCTCCTCGCCCACGTCGTGGAGGAGATCCGCGAAGGAGTGCCGCTCCGGATCATCCCCGACGCGCTGGGCGCGCACTACGCGGGCCCCGGGGAGCGGCATCTGCCGCCGGATCGTCGCCGGAGTCGCCCATGATCCATCCCTACGCCCACTACCCGGCGCGCGCCGCGAGCCGTTGGCCCGATCGAGTCGCCCTGGTGGACGGCGAGAGGCGACGCACCTACCGCGAGCTCGATGTTCAGGCGACACGCCTGGCACGCGCTCTCGTCGGTCTGGGCCTCGAGCCTGGAGAACGCGTCGCGGTCGTGCAGGAGAACCGGATCGAGTACGTCGAGACAGCCATCGCCATCGCACGCGCCGGAGGCGCGCTGGTGCCGCTCCTCGGAGCGCTCACGAGCGCGGAGCACGCCTTCATGGTGCGCGACGCCGAGGCTCGCTTCGTCGTCGCGCTCGGTGCGGGTGCGATCCCGCGCGCGAGGGAGGCAGCGGAAGATCGGGCGACCGTCCTCGCGCTGGCTGCCGGGGAGGGAGTCACCGACCTCGCCTCGGCAGCGGAAG
Organism: Myxococcota bacterium; assembly: GCA_046754165.1. GTDB lineage: Bacteria > Myxococcota_A > UBA9160 > UBA9160 > SMWR01 > JAFDEI01. The sequence continues at coordinate 5,624 of JBHHVG010000031.1, read as the reverse complement.
CCGAGTCGACCGAGCCCCTCGCGATCGACCGCCCGCCGAGCTCCCTCGCGCAGATCCTCTACACCTCCGGCACGACGGGCCATCCCAAGGGCGTGACGCACAGCTACGCGAGCGTCGCCGCGGCCATGGGCGCCTGGGCCAGCGCCTTCCGCCTCGGGCCGGACGACCGCCTTCTCGGCCAGCTGGCGCTCAGCCACTTCGGGGGGCGGGCGATGGATGCCTGCTGGGTCGCGGGCGCCACGCTCGTGATCCTCCCGGCGGCCGATCCCAAGGCCATGCTCGGCGCCATCGCCGAGCACCGCGCCACGATGATCCTGGTGATCCCGACGCTGCTGCGCATGCTCCTCGATCATCCGGACGCGAGCGATGCGGACCTCTCGAGCCTGCGCGCCGTCGTGTACGCGGCGGCGCCGGCCGCTCCGGCTCTGGTGCGCCGCTCGCTCGAGCGCCTGGGTCCCGTCCTCTACACGGGGTTCGGACAGACCGAGTCCTACGGGCTCAACACCTTCATGGATCCCGTCGAGCACGTGGCGGCTCTCGAGGCCGGGGGCGAGCGCCTCACCTCGGTCGGTCGCGAGTGCGCAGCCTTCGCACAGGTTCGTATCTGCGCCGAGGACGGGAGCGCGGTGGCGCCGGGGGAGGTCGGCGAGATCTGCGTCTGCGCGCCGTGGACGACGCCCGGCTTCTGGAAGCGTCCCGAGCTGGATCGCGAGCGTCTGCGGGACGGCTGGCTTCGCACGGGCGATCTCGGCCGCATGGACGCGGAAGGCTACGTCTTCCTGGCCGATCGCAAGGAGGACAAGATCATCTCGGGCGGCTTCAACGTGTACCCGGCGGAGGTCGAGGGCGCCCTGGCGGAGCACCCGGCCGTGGCGGAGTGCGCTGTCTTCGCGATTCCCGACGCGAAGTGGGGCGAGGCGATCCGGGCGGCCGTCACGCTCCGTCCCGGGCACACCGCGGAGCCCGAGGACCTGATCGCCTTCTGCAAGAAGCACCTGGCGCGCTTCAAGGTGCCGAAGGCGATCGACGTGCTTTCAGAGCTTCCGAAGAGCGGCGTCGGCAAGATCCTGCGGCGCGCGCTGCGCGAGCCGTGGTGGAAGGATCGGGAGCGAGGCGTCCATGGCGCCGAGTAGGAGGAGTCGATGAAGGCGGTTCGCCTCTATGAGGGACCCGAGGTTCGGATCGAGGAGGCGCCCGAGCCCGAGGTGCGAGCGGGACAGATCCGGGTCGCCGTGCGAGCCGCGGGCGTGTGCGGCACCGACCTGCATGCCGCGCACGGGAGGCTCCCCGTGCCGACGCTTCCCGTCATCATGGGGCACGAGGGCGCAGGCGTCGTGGAGGCGATGGGAGAGGGCGTCTCCGACTTTCGGGAGGGCGACCGCGTGCTGCTCCTTCCGAGCGAGACCTGCGGCACGTGCCCGGCCTGCGAGGCGGGACACCTCGGCCTCTGCCCGGGGGCGCGGATCTTCGGCATGGCCCGCGATGGGACCTTCGCCGAGAAGATCGCCGTCCCGGCCTCGTGTGCGCTGCCGCTTCCGGGCGAGGTCCCCTTCGAGCACGGGGCCATTCTGGCGGATGCGGTGGCGACGGCCTACCACGCTGTCGCGACGCGCGCCGGGATCCGCGGCGGAGAGCGGATCGCCGTCATCGGCTGCGGCGGCGTCGGCTACCACGCGATCCTCCTCGCCCGGCTTCTCGGCGCGAAGACGATCGTGGCGGTCGATGCGAGCGAGGGGGCGCTCCGGAGGGCCGAGGCGGTGGGCGCCGATGCTGCGGTGGACGCGAGCGCGGCCGACGCGCGCAAGGCGATCCGGAAGGCCGCGGGCGGTGAGGGCCCCGAGTTCGTGATCGAGTACGCGGGCAGGAAGGCCTCCGTCGAGCTGGCGCTGGCCTCGGTGGCGCGCGGCGGGCGCGTGATCGTGGGCGGCGTGGGCATGGAGTGCCCCGAGCTCGGGCCGCTCGTCTCCTTCGTCGGTAAGGAGATCGGCGTGCTGGGCTCGATGGGCTACACGCGCGCCGAGCTCGAACGGGTCGTGGAGCTCGCAGCCACGGGGAAGCTCGATCTCTCGGGGTCGATCACGAGGCGCTATCCGCTCGAAGGGGCGGCCGAGGCCCTCGACGATCTCGCGAGCCACCGCGGCGACCCGGTGCGGCTCGCCCTGCTCCCCGGAGCGGGCCGCCCGGCGGGAGAGGTGTGACGTGACGACTCCGGACTACGGGCGCTACGAGACGCTGCTCGTGCGCAAGGAGCCCGACGGCGTCGCCGTGCTGACGCTGAACCGGCCCGAGCGGCGCAACGCCGTGAGTCGGCAGATGCATGACGAGCTCGAGGAGGTGTTCGTCGATCTCGGCAACGACGTCGAGATTCGTACGATCGTGATCACGGGGTCGGGCGAGGCCTTCTGCGGGGGCGGTGACGTCGAGGCCATGAGGACCGGCGAGTTCCGGCCCGAGCCGCCCATGATCCCGTTCCGGGGAGTGCGGCGGCTGATCTCGAATCTCCTCGAGATCGAGCAGCCCGTGATCGCGGCTGTGAACGGAGACGGTGCCGGGCTCGGGGCCACGCTGGCCCTCTTCTGCGACATCATCGTGATGGCGGAGACCGCCCGCTTGGCCGACACGCACGTGCTGATGGGGCTCGTGGCCGGGGACGGTGGGGTCGTCATCTGGCCCTGGCTCGTGGGAATGGCCCGGGCGAAGGAGTACCTGCTGACCGGCGACTGGATCGACGGCGAGGAGGCGGAGCGCATCGGGCTCGTGAACCACGCGGTACCGCAGGAGCAGGTGCTGCCGCGGGCGCTGGAGATCGCCCGGCGTCTTGCAGCCGGAGCGCCGCTGGCGCTGCGCTGGACCAAGTATTCCCTCAACAAGGTGTTGCGCGACCACGTGAACCTGGCGCTCGACTCCTCGATGTTCCTGGAGGCGATCACCATGAGCAGCGAGGACCTCGACGAGGCGTCGCGCGCGTTCTTCGAGAAGCGCACCCCCACCTTCCGGGGCCGATGATCGTGGCCAGGGGGGAGCGAGCACGTGCAGCCGTGGCCTTCGAGCCGGGTGCGCCGCTTTGCATCGAGGAGGTCGCCGTGCGCGATCCGGCCCCGGGCGAGGTGCGTGTGCGCGTCGCCGCCTGCGGCATCTGCGCCAGCGACCTCCACGTGTGGCGGACGGGGGAGGGGATCGGCTTCCCGGCGGTCCTGGGCCACGAGGCCTCCGGAGTCGTCGAGGCGGTCGGGCCGGGCGTCACACAGCTCGCGGCGGGGCAGCCGGTCGTGCTCGCCTGGATTCCCCGCTGCGGGAGCTGCCGCGCCTGTCGGGCCGGGCGCACGCACCTGTGCGCCGCGATGCGGACCAACGCCGACGACGGCTCCCTCTCGCTCGATGGCAAGCCCCTTGCCCGCTACATGAGCGTCTCCGGGCTGGCGGAGCACGTCGTGGTCGGCGAGCGCTCCGCGATTCCCGTGCCGGAGGGTCTCTCCCTCCCATCCGTGTGCTCCGTGGGCTGTGGTGTGACGACGGGCTTCGGGGCCGCGGTTCTCACGGGTGCCGTGCGCTGGGGCGAGACTGTCGCCATCCTGGGGTGCGGCGCCGTGGGCCTCTCGGCCGTCCAGGGCGCGCGCATCGCCGGTGCTGCGCGAATCATCGCGGTCGAGCCGAACCGGCCGCGCCTGCGGCTGGCCGGCGAGCTGGGTGCCACCGATCTCGTGTCGCCCGACGATCGTGATCCGGTCGCGGCGATCCAGGCGCTCACCGGCGGGGGCGTCGACCTGGCCGTCGAGGCCGTCGGGAGTGGGGCCGCGGTGCGGCAGGCGTTCGACGCGCTGGCGCCCGGGGGACGGGCCGTCGTGGTCGGCCTTCCGAGCTATGCGGAGGAGATCCGCGTGCCGATGGTCTCGCTCCTCTTCGACAAGTCGCTGCACGGCTCGATCCACGGCTCTGCCGATCCGGCGCGCGACTTCCCGAAGCTCTTCGCCCTCGCCGGGCGTGGCGAGCTTCGCCTCGAGGAGATGGCCGGGCCCGACTTCCCGCTCGAGAAAGTGAACGATGCCTTCGAGGCGCTGGCCAGCGGGCGCGCCGTGCGGCCTCGCATCGTCTTCGAGGAGGCCTCATGAAGGCGGTTCGATCGATGACGGAGTCCGATGCAAGAGCGGCGCGGCTCGAGGAGAAGCGCCGCGAGATGATGGCCAAGGTGCCGGCGGGCTACTCCGGGCGCCGCCACTGGGCCTCGATCAATCTCCTGGCGGTGACGGGAATCGCCGTCTGCCTCTTCGCCGTCGAAGAGCTCGTCTGGTGGGAATGGCTCTTCGTACCCGCCTTCTTCGTCTTCTCGAACGGGATCGAGTGGTGGATGCACCGCGGGCCCATGCACCATCCCGTGCACGGGCTCCGCATCCTCTACGAACGCCACACGCTCCAGCACCACGTCTTCTACCCCGACGAGGACATGGCCTTCCGGGATCCGCGAGAGCTCGTCTACGTGCTCTTCCCGCCGCTCTTCCTTCCCGCGATCCTGGTCGTGAACCTCCCGATCCCGCTGCTGCTCGGTGCCTTCGTGTCCGCGAACCTGGCCTGGCTCTTCTACGGGAGCGTGCTCGCCTACTACCTCGTCTACGAGTGGTTCCACTACGTCCACCACCTGCGCAGGGATTCGTGGCTGGGCCGACGGGCGCTGGTCGGCTGGCTGCGGACGCATCACACGCGCCACCACGAGCTGGCCCGGATGGAGAAGGGCAACTTCAACGTCTCCTTCCCGCTCTGGGACTGGCTGCTCGGAACCATGCTGCCGGAGACCGAGCGGGAGGCCACTTGACCCGCCGCTTGGGGCTCGTGCTCTCCGGGGGCTTCCTGCGCGGGGCCTTTCAAGTGGGCGTGATCGAGGCGCTGCACGCGCGCGGCCTGCGGTTCGACGTCGTCGCGGGCGTCTCGTCCGGCGCCTGGAACGCGGCCTGCGTCGCCACCGGGCAGATCGGCGAGATGCGCGACTTCTGGCTCGAGGTGGCGCGCGCGCCCAAGCTGCGATTCCGGAACCTCTGGCGCCACGGCACCCCCTCGAACTTCCCGGAGATCGTGCGCCGGATCCCGATGCAGGCGCTCCGCTTCGAGCGTCTGGCCGACTCGGGCGTCCGGCTTCGCGTGGGGGCGCTCGCGGTCCGGGAGCGTCGCCTCCACCTCTTCGACAGCTGGGCCAGCCGCGAGGCGTTCCTGGCGACCCTCATGGCATCGAACTACCTGCCGGGCGTCTACGGGTGCCCGGTGCGGATCGGGGGGCGACACTACGCGGACGGCGGGCTGGTGGACAACGTTCCCTACGAGGCCGCCTTGGAAGCCGGCTGCGATCGGGCCGTGGTCGTCGTCCCGGATCCCGGCGGGAAGCTCTGGAAGCGGCTCCTGGACCGGAGGCCGCACGCGATCCCGGTGTCCGCGCGGGAGCGGGTCGCCGTGATCCATCCGGACGCGCCCCTTCCGATCGGGCGGGTCACGGCCACGGTCGACGGCCTCCTGCGTTGCATCGACGCGGGCTGGCGCGCCGCAACCTCTCGCGCATCATAGAGGACTCCGGTACGCTGACCTCCCCGCTGGTGCCGTGGAATACCTGCGGCGCGTACATGGCGGCTACGCTCGGCGTC
>JBHHVG010000030.1:0-14477 GCA_046754165.1 Myxococcota bacterium | reverse complement strand
AGGGGGATGCCGTCGAAGAGCGCCGTCATGTCGTCGATGTGACCGATCGGAACGCCGACCTTGCCGACCTCGCCGCGCGCGAGCGGGTGGTCCGAGTCGTAGCCGGTCTGGGTGGGGAGGTCGAAGGCCACGGACAGCCCGGTCTGTCCGCGCGCCAGGTTGGTGCGGTAGAGGGTGTTGCTCGCCTCCGCGGAGGAGTGCCCGGAGTAGGTCCGGAAGACCCAGGGGCGATCACGCGTCGCGACGGGCGTTTTGGTCATGCCGGCTCCTGGTCGCAAGTGCGCGACAAGGTTAGCAAAACGCCCACAGCGGGGCGGCGGCCGCCGTCTTCCGGCGGAGCGTCCGTGTATCTTCGCGGACCGTGTCGGATTTCTTCGATGAGTTGACTCCGGATCGCGTGCTCTCAGCGGTCGAGCAGGGCGGCTACCGGACCACCGGGCACTGCTCGCCCCTCACCTGCCTCGAGAACCGGGTCTACGACGTGCGGCTCGAGAGCGGCGCCCACGTGGTGGCGAAGTTCTATCGGCCGAATCGCTGGACCCGCGCCGGCATTCTCGATGAGCATCGCTTCCTGGCCGATTTGCAGGCGGCGGAGATCCCGGTCTGCGCACCGCTGTCGTTTCCCGATGGCGAGACGCTCCACAGCGTGCGAGACATCCATTATGCCCTGTGGGAGCGGGTGGGAGGGCGTTCGCCGGACGAGTTCGACGACGAGCAGATCGCTGTCCTCGGCCGCCTGCTGGCGCGGATCCACAACGTCGGCGCCGCCGGAAGTGCGGAACACCGGGCGCGCCTCGAACCCGGGGCCTCGGCCCTCGCGCCGCTCGCCTTCCTCGAGGACGGTGGCTTCCTGCCGCACACCTGCCGCCGGCGCTACCGGGCGGCGGTCGAGGCGATTGCGGCGCAGTACGAGGCGCAGAGCGAGGGCGTGCCGGTCCACCGCATCCACGGCGACTGTCACGTCGGCAACCTGCTGCGCGGCGACGCGGGCTGGTTCTTCCTCGATTTCGACGACTTCGTGACCGGGCCCGCGGTGCACGACGTGTGGATGCTGCTGCCGGGACGCGACCCCGAGGCCGCCCGACAGCGCACCCTGCTGATCGAGTCCTACCGCCAGTTCCGCGACTTCGACCTGCGCTGGCTCGAGCTGGTCGAGCCCTTGCGCGCCTTTCGCTTCATCTTCTACGCGGCCTGGATCGCGAAGCGCTGGAGGGACCGGGCCTTCCCGGCGGCCTTTCCCCACTTCGGGACACCGGAGTACTGGGAGAACGAGACTCGAGACCTCGAGGAGCTGGTCGCCCGCGTGACCGGCGGCGGGGGGAACACCGTCGAGGCCGCGTCGGGCGAGCGCGCCGCTCCGGGAGAGCCGGAGCTGACCAACCAGGATTTCTTCTGGGACCTCTGAGTCGCGGGAGTCTTGGGTTGGCCTCCTACTCGGCGTAGCCCAGCGCCCGGAGGCGCTCGCGATCCTCGTCCGTGAGCCGGCTCTCCGGTGCGTCGGGCGCCGCCAGCTGCTGCGACAGGGTCGCGATGCGCCGGCGGTGGGCTTCCAGGATCCCCGGATGCTCGGCTGCGACGTCGGCCGTCTCGCCGGGATCGGTGGCCAGGTCGAACAGCGCGTGCTCGTCGGAGTCACGGGAGAACGTGCTCTTCCAGCGCCCGCGCCGGTAGGTCTGCCAGCCGATCTCCGAGAGGAACTGCTCGTCCGGCTCCAGCTCTGCCACACCGGACGCCACCCGCAGGCCCGCGATGCGCCGCACCAGGTCGAATACCTCTTGTCCGCGCAGCCAGGAGTCGTCGCCTTCGGAGGGAGCCGGGGCGACGACGAGCGGCAGGCGCAGGAGGTATTCGTAGGACGGATTGCCGAGGTGGCTGCCGAACCCCGGAATCTGGTGGCGTTCGCCCAGCCGCTCCCCGTGATCCGAGGTGACGAGGACGGTGGCTCCTTCCAGGAGCTTCCGCGCGCGCAGGAGCCGCAGGAGCTCTCCCAGCGCGGCATCCGCCTCGCGTACGCCTTCCGCGTAGCTCATGCCGCGCACGGCGTGGTCGTGAACGTCCATGTAGTGGACGTACAGGAAGAAGTGATCGGATCGACGCCGGTCGAGGGCGCCGGCGACGGACCGGTTGACCGCTGCCCCGGCGCGCGCGAGAGCGGGCTGCATCCGCTTCTCCCGATCGCCTGTGTGCCCCCTGCCGACCTCGATCCAGTCGTCGAAGCCCTGGTCGTAGCCAGCGGGTCGGTACAGGAGATCGTTCGAGGTGACCCCGAGCGTCGCGTATCCCGCGTCGCGAAGGCTCTCCGCCAGAGTCTCGAGCTCCGCGGGAATGCAGGCGTCCTTCTCGTCATCGGCGAACCGGCGCATCCCGCACCAGGTCCGGCCGTCGAACGTGATGGGACGTTTCGGATCTCCGGACTCCAGGCTCGGTGTGCGGCCCGTGATGAAAGCGGCCATGGACATCGTCGTCTGGTGATAGGCCGAGTAGACGCGCGTGTAACGGCGCCCGCGATCGGCGAGGGCGTCGATGTGGGGAGTGTCCGCCCGGTCTCCGTAGCAGGAGACGTGGTCGCGGCGCAGGGTATCGATCACCACCAGGACGATGCGCTCGGGAGCCCTCCGACCGGACCCGCACGCGGTTCCCAGGGCGGCTGCGAGGGCGAAGAGCGGGAGCGCCAGCGAGAGTCGCGTTCGAGCCACGATCGATACGTATAGCCGACGCGCGTCCGATCCGAGTGCCACCGTCGAGTCGTGGCGATGGGCTCCCGAGACCGCGACGCGCTGGCCAGCGGTCTCGACGCGCGCGATGCTCCCGGACGTGATCCAGACCTTCGATCACGTCGTCGTTGCCGTGCGGGATCTCGTGACGTCGAGCGAGCGCACCGCGGCGCTGCTCGGGCGCGAGGCCAGCTGGCGTGGCGTGCACCCGGGCGCGGGCACGGCCAACACGCTGTATCGCCTCGACAACGGCACCCTCGAGCTCCTCGCCCGGGACGGCGAGGGACCGATCGGCGACGCCGTCTCCGCCTTCCTCGACACCCGCGGCGAGGGCATGCTGGCCCTCGCCTTCGGCAGCGACGACGTCGCCGCAGACGTCGCCGCCCTGCGCGAGCGTGGCTGGTCGCCGCCTGATCCGCGCCTCGGAGAGGGCCGCGGCGTGGCCCGTGCCGACGGAGTCCCGGGCGTGCGCCGCTGGACCAATGCCCTGCTGCCGACGGACGTGACCCGTGGCCTCCAGCTGATGTTGATCAAGTACCACTCACCGGCGGATGCGCTTCCGCTCGCCGCGCCGGGCGGCTCTCCGGACGCCGCTCTCGGCGCCTTCGACCACGCGGTCGTCATCAGCCAGGACCTCGAGGCCTCCGCTTCGATCTACGGCGGCGCGTTGGGCCTGCGCCTCGCCCTCGACCGCAGCTTCGAGGCCCGCGAGCTCCGCATCCTGTTCTTTCGGGTCGGGGGTGTCACCGTCGAGGTCGCCGGTCCGCTCGCGGGTGGCGACGCCGCGGCGCCAGACCGCTTCGGCGGCCTCGCGTACCGCGTGGGCGACATCGACGCCGCCCGCCTGCGGATCCACGAAGCGGGCATCGAGGTCACCGAAGTGCGCGCGGGCCACAAGCCGGGCACCCGGGTGTCCACGGTGCGCGGCGGCATCTGCGGCGTTCCCACGCTGCTGATCCAGCCCGCACCCGCGGGGTGACAGGAATTCCTTCGCGTCTACCGGTCCCCGGGAACCGGCGGTAGGATTTCACATGGCCGAGCTCCCGAATTCCCACCGCGATATCCCCCGCGACATCGAGGACGCGATCCTCGAGCTCAAGCGCGAACGCAACGCCGTGCTGCTCGCCCACTACTACCAGGAATCCGAGGTGCAGGACCTCGCGGACTTCGTCGGAGACTCGCTGGCCCTCGCCCAGGCGGCTGTCGAGGTCGACTGCGACGTGATCGCATTCTGTGGCGTCCACTTCATGGCCGAAACCGCCAAGATCCTGAACCCGGGCTGCAGCGTCGTGATCCCGGACCCGGCCGCGGGCTGCTCGCTCGCAGACGGCTGCCCGCCGGACGCGTTCCGCGCCTTCATCTCCCGGCATCCCGGTGCGAAGGTGCTCTCCTACATCAACTGCAGCGCCGGGGTGAAGGCCATGAGCGACCTCATCTGCACGTCGTCGAACGCCGTGAAGATGGCTCGCGCCCTCGGAGACGATCCGATCATCTTCGCGCCCGATCGCCACCTGGCCCGCTGGGTCGCGAAGGAGGCGGGCCGGGACGACATGATCGTGTGGCCCGGCTCCTGCGTCGTGCACGAGCAGTTCAGCGCCAAGCGCCTGGTGCAGCTCAAGGTGAAGCACCCGGACGCGGAGGTACTCGCCCACCCGGAGTGCGACCAGGCGGTGCTCGACCAGGCGGACTTCGTCGCCTCGACCACCGGCATCATCCAGCGCGCGGTGGACTCGCCGGCGAAGACGCTCATCATCGCCACCGAGGACGGCGTCTTCCATGCCATCGAGCACAAGGCGCCGGAGAAGGAGCTGATCCAGGCGCCGGGCATGGACGAGAGCTGCGCCTGCAACCGCTGCCCCTACATGCGCCTCAACACGCTCGAGAAGCTCTACCTGTGCCTGCGGGACCTGAAGCCCGAGATCACGCTGCCCGAGGACATGCGGCTGCGCGCGCTCGCACCGATCCAGCGCATGCTCGAGCTGTCTGCGTAGCCGCCTCGTCAGCCAGCCAGGAGGCGGGTCGGCCGGGGAATCCGCGCGAGGTCGGGCTGGGCCGCGGTCTGGGGCGAAGCAGTCGCCCGGCCGAGACGCCCCCGGGAGCCCTCTCGCCGCCACCCCGCTGCGCGCACGACTCCCTGCGCGCTGCGATCGCAGCAAATCGGGAGAGTCAGTCGCCGGCCAGGTCCGCTTTGCTGAACTGGTAGGCCGCGGCGTACTCGGAGTCGCGCTTGGCGATCATGCGGGCGGTGCCCACCATCACCCGGCACTGCTTCACCGTGGCGTCGTCCTGCATCTTGCCCTCGATCATCACCGTGCCGGTGCCGTCGCCCATCTCCTCGATCACGCGCTTGGCCCACAGCACCTCTTCGGGCGGCGGGCTGAACACGCGGCGCGCGATCTCGATCTGGTTGGGGTGGAGGGACCAGGCCCCGACGCAGCCGAGCAGGAAGGCGTTGCGGAACTGGTCCTCGCAGCCGACTGCGTCGCCGATGTCGCCGAAGGGCCCGTAGTAGGCGAGGGCTCCGGTGGCCGCACAGGCGTCGACCATGCGCGCGATCGTGTAGTGCCACAGATCCTGCTGCGCGGTCGGCCGCGGCGCGTCGGCATCGTTCGCGTCCGGATCGACGCGCACCAGATAGCCCGGATGGCCGCCGCCGACTCGCGTGGTCTTCATGCGGCGGGACGCCGCGAGGTCGGCAGGTCCCAGGCTGATGCCCTGCATGCGCGGGCTCGCCGTGACGATCTCCTCGACGTTGGCGACGCCCAGAGCGGTTTCGAGGATGGCGTGCACGAGGATCGGGCTCTCGACAGCGCCCTTGGCCTCGAGCTGCGCGAGGATCTGGTCGACGTAGTGGATGTCCCAGGCGCCCTCGACCTTGGGAACCATGATCACGTCGATCTTGTTGCCTACCTCGGTGACGATCTGGATCAGGTCGTCGAGCACCCACGGGCTGTCGAGGCTGTTGATGCGCACCCAGAACTGCGCATCGCCGAAGTCGGTGTCCCTGGCGATCTTGATCAGGCCCTCGCGCGCGGCGAGCTTGTTGCCCGCCTCGATGGCGTCCTCGAGGTTGGCGAGCAGCACGTCGAGCTTGCCTACCAGCTCCGGCACCTTCGTCGCCATCCGCGGGTTGCTAGGGTCGAAGAAATGGATCATTCGTGACGGCCGCACCGGAATGTCGATCAGCGGCTGCGGCGCACCCAGGGCCAGGGCCTTGGCGAAGTTTCGGGGATTGCGCATCGGATCCTCCTGAAGGCCGGGGGGCTATTGGTAGAGCTTGCGGATCTGGACACTGCCCTCGGGCGCCGCTTCGAGGCATAGGTCGCAGAGCACGCACTCGTCGAGGTTCTCGTCGACGATACGCAGAGTGTCGCCGCTGGCGTCGAAAATGCCCACCGGGCAGACCTCGTCGAGCTTGCGCGCAATCTCGCCGTCCTTTGCGATCTTCGCGTCCACCGTGACGTCGATGAAGATGCCCGCCATCACTTCGCCTCCGCGAGTCGCTGCGCGATGAGCTCCGGGATCTCCTCGATCCGCTCGGCCACGGCGATGCCCGCGGCCCGCATGCGCTCGATCTTGTCCGCCGTGGTGTCGGCTTTGCCCTCGACGATGGTACCCGCGTGGCCGAAGCGCATCCCCGGCATCTCGTCCATGAAGCGCCCGGCCATGAACGCCACGATGGGAAGCCGCGAATCGCTGGTCGCGACCCACTCGGCGAGCTCCGCCTCCATGCGGCCGCCCGGCTCCGAGTAGATCGCGATCGCCTTCGTCTGCGGATCGGCCTCGAACAGCGGCATCAGCTCCGCGTAGGTGGTCCCGATGATGGCGTCTCCGCCGATCGAGGCCGCGGTGCTCTGGCCGAGGCCGGCGGCGGTCAGCGTGTTGGCGATCTCGGTGGTCATGCCGCCGGAGCGGGACATCACGCCCACCGGCCCCGGGCTGTAGGCCGTGCGCGTGTTGGCGGCCGGGCCGCCGATGCCGCCCATCTTGGCCTCGCCGGGGGAGATGAGGCCGAGGCAGTTCGGGCCGATGATGCGCGCCCCGCGCAGATTGGCGAGCTCGACCATCTGGGCGACCTCGCGCCGCGGGATGCGTTCGGTCACCACCACGATCAGCTTGATGCCGTTCTCGAGGGCCTCGAACACGGCGTCGCGAGTGAAGCGCGGTGGCACGCACACCACCGAGCCGTCCACCCGGGCCTTGGCGGTGATGTCGCGGACGCAGTCGTAGACGGGCACGCCATAGACGTCGCGGCCGGCGCGGCCGGGCGTCACGCCGCCGACGATCTTGGCACCGTAGTCGAGGTTCTCGCGGGTCAGGTTCACGGCCTCGCGGCCGGTGATGCCCTGGACGATGAAGGTGGTGTCTGCGCTGATCAGGATCGACATCAGGAAGCCTGCAGCTTCGCGACGGCGCGGCCCGCGGCCTCGTACATCGAGACGCTGCGGTCGCAGTATTCGACGCCGTACTTCTCGAGGATCTTGAAGCCCTCCTCCTCCCAGGAGCCCGGGATGCGGAAGATGGCGATGGTCTTTGCAGGATTCTTGCCGGACTCGAGGCAGCCCTTGATGACGCCCCGGGCGACGATGTCGACCCGCGTGTTCGAGACCACGTTCATCATCACGGCGATCTTCTCGACGCCCGGCTTGCACAGCACCAGCTTGGTCAGCTCGCAGGCCTTCTTGACGCTCGGGTTTCCGCCGATCTCGCAGTAGTTGGCGGGCTTGCCTCCGTGCTTGCGCACCGCGTCGAAGAGCGTGAGAGAGCCGCCTCCGGCGCCGATCACGAGCCCGAGGTTGCCGTCGAAGCCGACCACGTTGCCGGCGACGCCGCGGTGGTCCGAGGCGTCGACCTGGGCGCCCCGGATCTCGAACTCGGTCGGCGGCCGCGCCTGGCGCGTCTCGTCGTCGCCGATGCCCAGATCTTCGAGCAGCGCCTTGTGGAGGCTCCGGGCCTCGGCCTCCATGTCGACGTGGCCGTCGAGCACGCTGAAGCGGCCGCCCTCGAGCCGCACCAGCGGGTTGATCTCGGCGAGGGTGAGGTCGTATTGGAGGAAGATTTCCGTGAGCTTGTGGACGATCGGCGTCAGGCGGTTCAAGTCGCCGCCGGAGACGCCCACCGCGCCGATACCCTCCTTTGCCACCCGCGGCGTGACGGGGAAGAGGGTCGAGAAGTGCGTCTTGGACACGTGGTCGGGGTGGGTCTCGGCCACCTCCTCGATATCGATGCCTCCCATGTCGCTGAAGATCAGCACCGGCGCCTTGCGCCGCCCATCCCATGTGACGCCCACGTAGTACTCCTGGGCGATCGGGCTCTTCTCCTCGACCAGCACCGAGTCGGCCTTCTGGCCGTTCACGATGATCGGCAGGATGGCGTCGAAGTGGTCGACGGCTTCGTCCGGAGTGTTCGCAAACTTGACGGCACCGGCCTTCATGCGACCGCCGGACAGCACCTGGCTCTTCAGGACGACCGGGCCGCCGATCTCGGCGGTGATTCGCCTGGCCTCGTCGGCGGATCGGGCCAGCCCGCTCTTGCCGAGCGGCAGCCCGTGGCGGGCGAACAGCGCCTTCGATTCGTGCTCGTAGAAGCGCATGGGGAGGGGGGATCTCCAGTGGCGTGAAGGGGCTCTTCGAGGCGCGCGGAGCGACGGGCTCCGCGCGTGCAGGCCTATCGACTCTAATGGATCGAAGCGCGCTCCGGCAACCGCCCGAACGGCTCGCCGGAATTCGCAATCTACCGCGCGTAGTGGCTGCGCCGCTTGATCGCGATCTCCCGGTCCAGCTCGAAGATGCGCGTCTTCTTCCAGCCCTCCGGCGCGTCGTCGCCGCTCTCTCCCTCGGCCCGTTCGAACTTGTGACCGAGCAAGGTGCAGAGGACGATGCCGAGATCCGGACGCCCCGGGAAGTCGCGGACGCCATTCACCTCGGTCGCCGCGAGCACCGTGTCGCCGGAGAAGAGAGGCGCCGTGTGGCGCCCGGTCGGGTAGACGATGTCGCCCAGGGCGTTGTCGCCGATGTCCGGCGAGGAGAGGCCCAGGCACAGCACGAAGGGGATGCCGCCGAAGATGATGAGCTTGCCACCGACGTACTGCTTCGGATCGAGGTCGATCATGTACTGGTTGCAGTGAACCTGGCTGGTGTTGTCGAGCATGGCGGTCAGGTGGATGTGCTCGTCGGTCATGGTACGGCCGCGACTGTGCTCGATCAGGGTGCCGGGCTCGAAGTCCTCGAAGTAGGTGTCCGGGCTCGAGAGATGAGCACGGCTCTCGTAGTCGGCTTTGGCGTCGTAGGGCGGCAGCCACAGCGAGCACGGGACGTCGTCCGGCGCCGCATCGCCCGGGTGTAGCTCGGCATCCATCTCGCGCTTGTAGACCTGCACCTTGCGCTGCCACGTCATTACCACCGCCTCGTCGCCGGCGCCGATATTCTTCTGGGCGGTCGACTGCACGTGGACGATCCCCAGATTCGGGCGGCTCGACGACGGCCGGACGTTCAAGACCTTGGTGGCGACCTCGATGGTGTCGCCGACGTAGAGCGGGGCCCCGAAACGCATGTCGATGTACTCGAGATTTGCGCGGGCGTTCTCGGAGATGTCTTCGACGGTCTGGCTGAAGGCGACGAGCATGGCGAGGCCCGGCGGGCACACCAGCCCGTCGTAGCCGTAGGCGCGGGCGTAGTGGGCGTTCTTCGCCAGCGGGTTCGCCGTCATCGCGAACTCGGTGAAGGTGGCAAACAGGCCCTCGGTGACGGTCTTGCCGCCCTTGTGCCGGAAGACCTGACCCGGCCGGAAGTCCTCGAGGAAGTTTCCAGTGAGGCGGCGGATCACGCGGGGGGAATCGGACATCGTTCACTCCTGGGGCGCGGCGCGCGAATCTACTCTCGCGGGCCTCCGAGCGCCACGTCTCGGGCACGACGCGGGCAGCGGTCGCGCAGCGGACAGCGGTCGGCCCGCCCGCGCAGGCAGGCTCGCGCGCCTAGGCGCTCGAGCGCGGCCTCCACGTCGGAGGGGCGCGGAGGATCGTCTTGTGCCGCCAACGCGCCGCGCAGCGCGTTGGCGGATCCGTCGTCGTCCACGCCGTCGGGCAGCCAGCCGATGCAGATCCCGGCCGCAAGCGCCGCCGGGGTGAGAGGGATCTCGGCGGCGGCAGACCAGGCGCCGCGCAGCGGACGCAAGAAGCGGGTGACTGCGGCCCGTCCGACGCCGGGAGCGAGCTTGGCGATGCGCCCGCCGAGTGTCTCCAGGTCGTCGGCGTCCCCGGCGAGTGCGGTGAAGGATCCATCCCAGCGCTCGACCAGCGCGCCGCAGGCGCGCAGCAGCACCCGCGCTGCGACCTCGGGTTTCGGCACCTTCGTGGCGGACAGCAACGCCGCGACGCGTTCCGCGTCCGCGGCCGCAAGCTCGTGCGGTGCGCCCAGCGCCTCGCGGGCGAGCGCGCGGGCGGCGTCACACGCCGCGGTTTCGCTGCGGCTCGCGTTGAGGAGCAGAGCCGCCACGAACCACCGCCCGGAATCGCCGACGTCCTCGGGGTCGATTCCGAGCGCTGCGACCGAATGCCCCGCCAGAGACTCCACCAGCGCCCGGGCCGAAACGCTCACCTGTCCACCCCCGTCGCCCCGCCGGATCGGTGGAGTGTGCCCCCGCGGAGCGGCGCTGCAAGGCCCGGCGGCGGCGATTGCGCCCGCTGAGGACGGCGTGTAAGAATGGTCGATCCCGGACCGCGGGCATCCCGAAGCCGCCTCCACCACAAGGGAACACGATGCCGAAAGCATTCTCGATTTCAGCAGAAGCCATCGCCAAGGAGACCGAACGCGTCGGGGGTCACCTCGACGCCTTCGACGTCTCGAAGGTGATCCAGCTCGACGAGCTCGAGCTTCGCGTGATGGGCCCGGGCGACGTCCACCTGAAGGTTCTCGCGGTCTCCGCGGAGCACAACGTCGACCACGCCGCCCTCGCCGACACCGTCAACATCACCGAGCTGCGGGGCGGCAAGATCTATCCCGGCAACAGCGCCCTCGGTGAGGTGATCGCCGTTGGTGACAACGTCACGCGGTTCGCGGCAGGCGACATCGTGATCACCCACTGCAACGGCGAGCCGGACATGTACGGTTACCCCCTGCGCATCTGGGCCTACGACCAGCCCGATTCCATCGGCTGGTACGGCGAAGAAGCCGTCGTCGGCGAATGGCAGCTCGCGAAGGCGCCGCTCCACTGCGGCCTCGATCTGTGGGAGATCGCCGCGCTGCCGTTGCGCGCCCCGACCGCCTACCACCTGTGGCGCCGCGGCGTCGGCATCTACCGGCTCAAGGTCCCGCGACAGCGGAGGGCCACGCTCAACGTGCTGGGCTTCGGCGGCGGTGTTTCGGAGCTGTTCCTGATGCTGGCGGCCTCCGAAGGGCACCACGCGATATTCTGCTCCGGCAGTGCCGACCGGCGAAAACACCTGGAAAACCTCGGCATCGAGTCGATCGATCAGAAGGAGTACAACCGCTTCGCCAGCAGGGACGATGTCAAGGCCTTCTCGAAGCACGTGAAGAAGATCACCGATGGCGAAGGCGCCAATATCGTCTGCGACATGTTGCGCGGTCCGGTATTTCCCGCTGGCGTCGCCGCCGCGTCCCGAATGGGGGTCAATGTCAGCGCCGGCTGGCAGCTCGACAAGGTCATCACCTATGACTCGGCGGGGCTCTCGGTTCGTCAGATCACCCTCGACCACATCCACTACGAAACCATCGAGTCCATCCCCGCGGCGACCTCCCTGTATGGAACCGTATTCAAGCCGACGATCCACAACGAGATCTATGCCTTCGAGGACCTGCCTCGGGCGCTCGAGGAGATGCACCACAACGCCCAGACGGGAATTCCCATCATCCGCGTGGCCAGCGACATGCCGGACGCGGTGAAGAAGCTGATCTAGTGTCCTGACCCAGGACGCCGGGAACCTCCCGGGGAAGTGGACGCGACCGCGGGGCGGGTGCCCGCCATGCTGCCTCCGGCGATCTAACCTATAGTGCTCGCCCCGGTACTCCCCCGAAATAGAGGATTCCCGCCGTGATCGTCGCCGTTCCGAAGGAGACCGCCCCGGGCGAGCGCCGCGTGGCCTTGGTTCCGGAGGCCGTCAAGTCCCTCGCGGGCGATTCCGTGCAGGTGGTCGTCGAGGCGGGCTGCGGGGCTGATGCGGGCTTCGACGACGCCTCCTACGAGGCGGCCGGGGCCGCCGTCGAATCCGGCGCCGCTTCGCTGCTCGGGCGGGCCGACCTGGTGCTCAAGGTGCAGCCGCCGAGCGAAGCGGAGATCGGCCTGATCAAGGGTGGCGCGATCCTCGTCGCGTTCTTGAAGCCTCTCGACCAGCCCGACACCGCCAGCCGCCTCGCTGCCGCACAGATCACGGCGTTCTCCATGGAGCTGATGCCGCGCATCTCGCGCGCCCAGTCGATGGACGCTCTCTCGTCACAGAGCAACATCGCCGGTTATCGAGCGGTGCTGCTGGCGGCGGCGGCGTTGCCCAAGATCTTCCCGATGATGGTGACCGCCGCGGGCACGATCCAACCCGCGCGGGTGCTCGTCGTCGGCGCAGGCGTCGCGGGACTCCAGGCCATCGCAACGGCGAAGCGCCTCGGTGCGGTCGTCGAGGCCTACGACACGCGGGCGGCCGTGAAGGAGCAGATCGAGAGCCTCGGCGCGCGGTTCATCGAGCTCGACATCGACACCGGAGACTCCGAGGATTCCGGCGGCTACGCCGTGGCTCAGACCGAGGCGTTCTACGAGAGACAGCGCGAGCAGCTCGGCAAGCGCGTCGCCGCCTGCGACGTGGTCATCACCACGGCGCTCGTCCCCGGCCAGCCGGCTCCCTTCCTCATCGACGAAGCCGCCGTCCAGGCCATGCAGGCAGGCTCGGTCATCGTCGATCTCGCCGCCGAGAAGGGCGGAAACTGTCCGCTTACCACGGCAGACGAGACCACGACCGTGCACGGCGTGACGCTCATTGGATCCACGAACCTGCCGTCCGAGGTCCCCGCCAACGCCAGCCAGATGTATGCCCGCAACCTCACCACCTTCGTCAAACACCTGGCGCCCGAAGGCGAGCCGGTGCTCGACTTCGAGGATGAGATCACGGGCGGCGCGGTACTCACGCACGGCGGCAAGATCGCCAACGAAATGGTGCGCTCCCGCGTCGAAGGAGGCAACAACTGATGCTCGACGATCCCGTCGTGGCCCTCACCATTCTCACGCTGTCGTTGTTCGTCGGCTTCGAAGTGATCTCGAAGGTGCCGCCGCTCCTGCATACGCCGCTAATGTCGGGGTCGAACGCGATCTCGGGCATCACCATCGTCGGAGCGCTGTTGGCGGCGGGCCACGAAGATCGGACCGTCTCTACCCTCCTGGGTTTCATCGCGATCGTATTCGCGACGATCAACGTCGTCGGCGGTTTCCTGGTCACGAATCGCATGCTCGAGATGTTCAAGAAGAAGCCGGGAAGATCGTGACCGACCAGCTCATCCAATACACCTACCTCTTCGGAGCGGTACTCCTGATCCTCGGCATGCGGGCCCTGGGCTCCCCGAAGACGGCCGTGCGCGGCAATCTCACAGCGGCGGTGGGCATGCTGCTCCTGGTGGTCGCGACGCTCTTCAATCGGGGCGTCGTCGACTACCCCGTGATCCTCGCGGGCGTCGTGGTCGGCTCGTCCATCGGTGCGCTCTTGGCACTGCGCATCGAGATGACGGCGATGCCCCAGATGGTCGCGTTGTTGAACGGCTTCGGTGGCGGTGCCTCCACCCTCGTCGCGTCCGCCGAGCTCATGTCGTACGTGCGGGCCGGGACGACTCCCGAGGGAATCGTTCCCTACGCCATCGTCGCGGGTGCGCTCATCGGTGGCGTCACCTTCACCGGCAGCGTCATCGCCTTCGCGAAGCTCCAGGAGCTGATGAAGGGCGCCGCGGTGACCTACCCGCTCCAGCAGGTCTCGAACGCGCTGATCGCCCTCAGCGTGCTGGGACTCGGCGCGGCGGTCGTGCTCGACCCGCACGCCCTGCCGTTCTACGCGGCGCTGGTCGGCCTGTCCCTGCTGCTGGGAGTCCTGGTCGTGATTCCCATCGGCGGGGCCGACATGCCGGTCGTGATCTCGCTGCTCAACTCGTACTCGGGCCTCGCGGCCTGCGCCACCGGCTTCGTGCTCGGCAACAGCGCGCTGGTGATCGGCGGCTCCCTGGTCGGTGCGTCGGGCATCATCCTCACCAAGATCATGTGCGACGCGATGAACCGCTCGCTATCGAACGTGTTGTTCGGGGCGTTTGGCGCTGCGACGGCGGAGGGCCCGAGCACCGCCGCCGGGCCCCAGGGCACCGCCAAGGGCTACACACCGGAAGACGCGGCGGTCATCTTCAACAACGCCCGCTCGGTGATCATCGTTCCGGGCTACGGCATGGCGGTTGCCCAGGCCCAGCACGCTGTCCGGGAGCTCTCGGACGTGCTGGAGGAGGCGGGCATCCAGGTCAAGTTCGCCATCCACCCTGTGGCGGGCCGCATGCCCGGGCACATGAACGTGCTGCTCGCAGAGGCCGACGTCGGCTACGATCGCCTCGTCGAGATGGACGAGATCAATCCGGAGTTTCCGGAGACCGACGTGGCTCTGGTGCTCGGGGCCAATGACGTCGTGAACCCCATGGCCCGCAACGAGAAGAGCAGCCCGATCTACGGGATGCCGATCCTCGACGTCGACCGCGCCACCCACGTCTTCGTCGTCAAGCGGAGCATGAATCCGGG
>JBHHVG010000029.1:0-14560 GCA_046754165.1 Myxococcota bacterium | reverse complement strand
TCCTGGCGAGCGTGGTCAATACCGGCATGAGTCTTCCGCCGGTCGTCGTCGGGCTGTTCGTGAGCATCACCCTGTGGCGCAGCGGGCCGCTGGGGTTTCTCGAGCTGTTGTACACGCCCGGGGCCATCGTGGTCGCCCAGACCATCATCTCACTTCCCATCATCACGGGCTTGACGATGGCGTCCGTCCAGCAGATCGATCCCAAGCTGCGCCTGCAGCTGCTCGGCGTCGGCGCCTCCCGCACCCAGATGGTCGCGATGCTGCTGTGGGAGGCGCGGCTGCCGATGTTGGCGGCGGTGATGGCGGGCTTCGGGGCGGCCATCTCGGAAGTGGGCGCCGTGATGATGGTCGGCGGCAACATCCTCGGATACACGCGCGTGCTCACCACAGCCACCGTCCTGGAGACGCGCAAGGGGAATTTCGACGTCGCCATCGCGCTCAGCCTCATCCTGCTCGGGATCGCCTTTCTCGTGACGTGGGCCCTGACCGCCTTCCAGCAGCGGGGGAACACGCGTTGAGCGACGCGGTCCTCGAGGCCCGAGAGCTCGTCATGCGCTACGAGGGCCAGACTGCGCACTGCGTCGACGCCCTGGCGGTCCAGCGGGGCGAGACCCTGGGGCTGGTGGGTCACAACGGTTCGGGGAAGTCGACCCTCCTCAGGATCCTCGGGCTGCTGGTCGCGCCCTCGCAGGGCCAGGTCTGGTTCGACGGTGAGCTCGTGGAGTACCGGGCCGGGCGGCTGCTGGAGTTGCGGCGGCGCATGGCCGACGTGCTCCAGGAGCCGCTGCTGTGCCGCATGAGCGTGTTCAACAACGTGGCCCTGGGCCTGCGTTTTCGGGGCTGCTCGCGGCCGGAGACGGAGCGCCGGGTGGGCGCCTGGTTGGAGCGCCTGCGGATCGGACACCTCCGGGATCGCCCCGCCCGCGAGATCTCCGGCGGCGAGGCCCAGCGCACGAGCCTCGCCCGGGCCCTGGTGCTCGAGCCGGAGGTCCTGTTCCTGGACGAACCCTTCGCCGCCCTCGACCCGCCCACCCGGGCGGCACTGATCGAGGAGTTCTTGGAGATCCTGGCCGAAACGCGGACGACCACGCTGTTCTCGACGCACGATTGGCACGAGGCGTCGTGCCTGGGCGACCGCCTCGCGGTCCTCTCCGGGGGAAAGATCGTCCAGTTGGGGACGCCCGAGGAGATCTTCAACCAGCCGTCGACCGCGGAGATCGCTCACTTCATCGGCACCGAGAACCTGATCCCGGGCCGGGTGATCAGCACCGCGCAGGACGGCGTCCGCGTGGACACCGGCGTCGGGAAGGTGGACGCACGAGGCACCGGTGTGCCCGGAGCCTCGGTGTTCGTCGGGGTGAGGCCGGAGAACGTCGCGGTGAACACCGACCCGACCGGCGAGGGAAACTGCGCGTCTGCGACCGTGGTGCGAATCAGCCGGTCGGCCTCGCACGTCCGCGTGGTGCTGGACGTCGGGCTACCCGTCGTGGCGGTGCTGTCGAGGGCCCTGTTCCGGAAGCTCTCTCTCGAGCGCGGCGACCGCGTTCACGTATCGTTCGCGGCTGCGGACGCCCACTTGATCCCGAACCCAGAAGGAGAATCCCGATGATTCGAAGGCGCGCATGCGGGCGAACGATTGGAATCGTTCTCGTTGCCGCTCTTCATGGCTGTGCTTGGCACCACGCGCGGGAGCCCGAGCTCGCTACGGCGATGGCGTCTCTCCAGCGGTTCAGCCAGAAGCTCGGGTTCGCGATCGCGAGCGAGAACCAACCCCTCGCCGGGTTCTATCTCGTGGAGGTCCACGAGGTAGCCGAGCACATCGAGGAGGACTTCCCGGAGCACGACGGCGTTCCGGTCGCCGCTCAGATCGAAGAGATCCTGATGCCCGCAGTGCACGAGCTCGAGCGCGGCCTCGATCGGGCCGACTGGGGAGAAGTCAGCCGGGATTACTCCAATCTTGTCCGCGCGTGCAACGAGTGTCACACATCCACCGCGCACGAGTACATCGAGATCCTGCCCGCCGCCGGCACCCCGCCCTTCAACCAGCGGTTCTAACAGCGGCACCCAACAACGTCGTCGGCACCCGAGCGGAGGCGCGCCCCAACAGAGCACGACCCTGAGACACGCCGAGACTTCCTCGGGCGGCCGGGTTTGTCCACCCGTCTACTTCTGCCGCGAAGCGTTCGGACCGTTCGGCTGGTGGACCCCTTCCGGCCGGAGGCGACGGTGATCCTTCGACCCTGGTGGTTGTGAGCCAGCGAGAGCTTGGGATCGGAGCGTTCGGTGGGAGGCCTTCGAAGCGGTACAAAGTCTCCGGCCGGAAGGGGTCCACCAGCCGCTACCGAGGTCTCTGCGTACCGGGCGTGTGGCCTCGGCCGACCTGGGGTCCCGCTCTCGGGTTCGCCGGCTCCGCAGCCGGGAACGACGTCCCCGGGCCCCCTATCGAGAGCTCGCGCGGTTCTAGAACTCGAGCTGGAAGCGCGTCTCCCAGCCGTAGAGATCGCCGAAGTTGCTGCGGCGGGCCCACAACCAGTTGGTCGACACCCGGAGGGCCGGGAAGAGGTGCCAGTTGAGACCGACGGTGACCTCGTCCCCTCGGCCACCGCTGAGGTTCGAGTCCTCCAGATCGAGACGCGAGTAGCGCGCTCCCACCTCGAAAGCTCCCCAGGTGCCTTCGGCCGGGTTGAAGTTCTCCCGCGGCGTGACGCGAACGAAGGCGCCGGCAGCGGGATTGTACTTCCGGTTCTCGCCGGTCAGGAAGTAGCTCGCCTGTGCGTAGACGCCCCAGAAGTCGCGGGTGGTGCCGGGGACGTCGACGAACGCATGCATGTACTCGCTCTGCAGCGAGAGCGGCCCGTGGATCCACGCGAACTCCAGGCCCATCAGGTCGACGTCGTCTCCGTCGATGGCTCC
The DNA here is from genome assembly GCA_046754165.1 of Myxococcota bacterium. Classification (GTDB taxonomy): domain Bacteria; phylum Myxococcota_A; class UBA9160; order UBA9160; family SMWR01; genus JAFDEI01. The sequence continues at coordinate 11,647 of JBHHVG010000029.1, read as the reverse complement.
CGTGTCCCACAGGAAGGGGGCCAGGTGTGCGGCCGGGCGCTGCTTGTACCGGACCGGCATGTTGTGGCGGAACTGGTGGCTGTACGACCCTCCCACGTGGACGAGATTGCGGCCTCCGTCCTCGTAGAGAGGCAGGCCGGTCACCCGGGTGGTGAGGTCCCAGGCGTCGTCGTCGCCGACGGCATTTGCGAAGGAGTCGGTCTGGCGAAAGGCGCCGGCGTGCCAGGTCATGCGTTGGTCATGCACCGGACCGCCGACCTGGATGCCGGTATTGCGTCCGGGAATGAAGACGTGGGGGAGTGACCGCTCCATGAAGGTGACGTATTTCGAGCTGGTCATGTTGTCCAGGGAGAAGGGCTCCTTGAAATGACCGACCTTGACGGTGCCCAGCCCCGGAAGGCCCTTGAGCCCGATGTAGACGTCGTTGAAGTCCACATCGCCGCCAACGAAGTCGTACTGCGCCTTGAAGATCACGCGGTCGTACAGCGTCCCGGAAAAGTAGATCCGCGCGCGGCGCAGCTCGGTCCCAGAGTCCGGATTGCCGAAGTTGTTCTTGATCGAGCCGTCATTCGTGAAGACCGCCCAGTCGTTCTGGATGCGGCCGCCGATCTTGAGGCGAAACTGCTTGTCGTTGCGGTCGATCATGAGCCCGTTGCTCCAGCGGACCTTGTAGCCCTCTGGATCGGCGGCTGTCGCAGCCAGCGCGCCGGTCGACGCAGACGCCCGTCGCCGGGCCTCTGCGCGGGCCCTCTCGCTCAGCGCTTCGTGCTGCTTCTCGCTGATCTGGCCGCTGTCGAGCAGCAGGTCGAGGATCTCTTCTGCGACACTCTTCTCGGCGGCGGCTGCGCTGCCGGCCCAGATCACGGTCGACACACACAGCGCGATGAAACGAACGGCTCCGCTTCGATTCCAATGCATCGTCGATCCTCCCCGTAGAACCCGTTTTCCCTCCGGCCCTGGTAGGCCGCGGCGAATACTTGTACCACACAACGGGTATTCGAGGGTGGATGGAAAACGGACGCCCCAGGCCGTGCTCGATCCATGGGGCGGCTCGGACCACGAAACGGGGATTTCGCCATGATTTCGCTGTCGATTTTTCGCCAAACCATGGTTTCCAACCGCTAGCATGCGTTGGCGTTCGGCTCGGGCCCGAAGATCAGCCCAGGGAGGACATCGGATGATTGGCAGATTCCCGCGCCCGCTGCTGTGTGCCGTGCTGGCGTTCGGCGCGCTCTCGGCGGCCGCTTCGGCGGACTCCCCGAAGGTGAAGCCCTGGACGCTCTATCTGAAGGTCGGTGACAAGCAGATCGCTTACGAAAGCGATCAACTGCTGGCAATGGCCTCCGCCAAGCACCTCTCCAACCGGGAGACCAAGACGAATCCGGCGGTCCCCATCGACACCCTGGTGATGAAGGATACGGGCCTGACGCGGGACCGGATCCTGAAGATCGTGTTCCTCGGCGCGACCAAGACGATGCTGTTGGAGGGGAAGGATCTCGACCACCTCGGCGGCCTGCTGCTCAAGCTCGGGCCGAACAACGTGACCCTGGTTCCCAAGGACGAGAAGACGTACGAAGCGCTGCGCAGCCAGTTCGGCAGGCCCCGCGTCAAGGACGTCGAACGTATCTACGTATACGAGAGGCGTTAGCCGCCGGCGACGGCACCGCGGAGGGTCACATCGTGAGAAGCATGAGAGGATCGTTGGTCGTCGTGCTGGCCGTGCTCCTGACGACCGGGGCGGGCTCGTTCGCGGCGCGCGCCGACGAAGACGACTCGGCCGGGGCCGATCCGTCCATCACGGTGCGGATGGGAAACTCGGCGTGGACCTACAGCCACGAGCAACTGCTGGCAATGGCCACCACGTCGATTCCAAACCTGCGACGGACGAAACAGAAGAAGGCGCTTCCGCTGGCGTCCCTGCTGTTCAAGGACACGGGCTTGCGCCTGGACCAGGTGGACACGATCTTCGTGATCCCGAAAAGTGGCATGGTCACGATCCTGAAGGGCAAGGATCTCGCCCACGTCGAACAACTCGTTCTCGCCACCGGTGTCGACAAGCACGGCAGCAGCCACCCGTGGGCCATGGCTGCGGCGAGCCCGCAGGCGTACGAGGCCTTGAAGCGGACGATGGGTTCGCCCCGGAAGCACAAGATCGAGCGCATCGACATCGTCCCCAAGCAGAGCGCGGAATCGAATTGATCCGGCCGAGGGCGTCACGCCCATGACGAATCCCCACCCCGAGGGTCCCGAGCTCTATTGGGAGACCGACGGCCGGCTCCAGATCCGCAGCCGCTTCACCGGCGAGTCGCTCCAGGATCGGGAGCTGATCCGGGAGACCTACATCGAGCGGGAAGTCCAGGTGATTCCGAACGCCCACCTGATCCACCTGGGCGGGGCCAGCATCATGGACCGCGGTCGCGAGGCGCTGGTGCCGCTCATCGGCGAGATCGTGACCGCCCGGCGCGAACAGGAGTTGGTGCTGGGCGTGGGGGGCGGCGCACGGGAGCGCCACACCTATGCCCTGGGAGTCGACCTCGGGCTCCCCACCGGCGCGCTGGCCGCCGTTGGCTGGATGGTCTGCGAGCAGAACGCCGTGATGCTCTTCCACTTGATGGCCGAGCACCGCGCCATCGAGGTGCCCTACCTGCACTACGAGATGCTTCCGGTCTACTTGCGGGAGGGAAGCATCCCGATCTTGATGAGCATGCCCACGTACTCGCTCTGGGAGGAAACCCCCGAGCAGGGCCGCATCCCGATCCACCGCCCGGACACCGGAGCGATGCTGTTGGCCGAGGTGCTGACCACGCGAACGTGCATCTACGTGAAAGACGTGGATGGGCTCTACACTGAGAATCCCAAGAAGAACCCGCGCGCAGAGTTCATTCCGAACATCGCGGTCGACGAGCTGCTGCGCATGAATCTCCCCGATCTCCCGATCGAGCGGGGGGTGTTGGAGATCCTGAAACACGCGCGAAACCGTCGCGAGATCCGAATCGTGAACGGCCTGGAACCCGGTGCCTTGACGCAGGCACTCGAAGGACGCGACGTGGGGACGTTGATCCACCAGTAGATCGACCAACCGATAGACCCACCCGATCGTCGCAGAGAGAGCGGAGAAGACATGGAACCCAAGGACATCGGCTCCGTCTACGCGGATCTCAGCCTGAATCGCGCGGACACCGCCTACTTCGACGACCAGGGCGCTGATTACAAGATCGTGCCCTTCGTGAACGTGATCAAGATCGGTGGGCAGAGCTTCATGGATCGCGGACGGACCGCCGTGCTTCCGCTGATCGACGAGATCGTCGCCAACAAGCCGAAGCACAAGATGATCCTCGGCACCGGAGGCGGCACCCGCTCGCGTCACGTCTACAGCGTCGCGATGGACCTCGGCATGCCGACGGGCGTGATCGCGCGGCTGGGCAGCCTGGTGTCCCACCAGAACGCCAAGATGCTCCACATGTTGATGTGCAAGCACGGCGGGATCTTCGTGCTGCGGGAGATGTTCGAGCACATCGCCCTGTACCTGCAGTCCGGCTGCATCCCGATCATCGAGGGGATGCCGCCGTACGAGATCTACGAGCGCCCGGCACGCGGCGGCCGAATCCCCGAGAGTCGCACCGACACCGGGGTCTACCTGCTGGGCGAGGTCCTGGCGGCGCGCTCGGTGATCTTCGTCAAGGACGAGGACGGCCTCTACACCGAGGACCCCAAGAAGAACCCCGCAGCGGAGCTGATTCCCGACATCAGCCTGGCGGAGCTCCAGAAGCTCGATCTGAACGACCTGATGGTCGAGCGCAAGGTGCTCGAACTGATGGCCAATGCGCGCCACGTGCGGCAGATCCAGCTCATCAACGGGCTCAAGCCCGGCAACCTGACACGCGCCCTGGACGGCGAACACGTCGGGACCATCATCCACGCGGACTGAATGGAGGCTCCCGGATCATGGGAGATCGCCGAAAGGATCCCCCGAAACGAGGCACGCAGATCCTCGTGGAGGAGGGAGAGACCCGGATCCACGTAGAGAGCCCGCTGATGATGGAGTCCTTGATCGACAAGGGCCTCATCGACGGCACCCGCCTCGAGCACGAAGTCTCGATTCTCCCAGACGTCCATCTGGTGCACCTGGGGGGGCGCTTGGTCGATCGCGGTGCGGAGGCGCTGCCGCGCCTCATCGATGAATTCGTGGAGCTGCGTCGCCGGCACAAGCTCGTCATCGGGGTCGGCGGAGGGATTCGCGAGCGGCACACGTTCGCTCAATGTGTCGACCTCGATCTCCCGACGGGAGCGCTGGCGCAGCTCACGGGCGTGATGTGCAAGCAGAACGCCACGATGGTCTTCTACCTGCTCGCACAGCACGGCGGCGTGCGGGTGCCCCGTGAGGACTTTCCGAAGCTTCCCTTCTATCTCGAGGCCGGGGGCATTCCCGTCATCGTCGACATGGCTCCCTACCATTTCTGGGAGCACCTGGGGTCCGCCGGCAGGATCCCCCCCCACCGGCCGGACACCGGCGCGTTCCTGTTGGCCGAGGTGTACTCCTGCCGCTCGTGCATCTACGTGAAGGATGTCGACGGGTTGTACAGCGACGATCCGAAGACCCATCCGGACGCCGAGTTCATCCCTCGCATCAGCGCGGCGGATCTGCTCGCCCGGAACCTGCCCGACCTGTGCATCGAGCGCGCGGTGCTCGAGACGCTGCAGCTCGCGCGCAACCGCGTGGACGTCCGCATCATCAACGGGCTCGTTCCCGGAAATCTCGCGAGAGCCATCGAGGGTGAGGAGATCGGCACCCTGATCCACCAGTGAGCCCGGCTGCAATCGACCCCCGTATCAAGATCCTGTATCTCGTCGCTGTCGCAGCCCTGGCCTTCGCCTCATCGGCGCCGGCCCCGCTGCTGCTGCTGCTCGGACTCCAGATCGTGCTGTGGCTCGGCACCGGTCTGGGGCCGCGCGCCCTGGCCGCGTCCGTCCGCCGGCTGCTCTTCTTCATCGTCTTCATCGTGCTCTCCTACGCCCTGTTCGGAGCCGCCGAGGGCGATCGGATCCACGAGCTGGCGTTCGCGGGGATCGAGCTGCCGATCAACCTGACCGGGATCGGCATCGGGCTGCTCCGCTCGTCTCGGATCGTGACGATCATCCTGGCCTCCCAGATCGTCCAACGCAGCGGCGAAGGGAAGGCACTGGTAGAGGGGCTGCGCGCGCTGCGGGCTCCCGATTTCCTGGCCTACGGCCTCGATCTGGTGCTGGACACCCTGGGACCCCGGCGTGGAGGCGGGGGGCGCGGCCGGCGCCGCAAGCAGGAACGGCGACAAGAGGAGGAGGATGGCGACTCCGGTTTCGGGTTCAGGCGCTTGCTGCGCGGGGACACCAGCGCACTCAGCGAGCTGGTGCAGCGACGCCTCGCTGAAACCCAGACGAGGGCCGCGGACTTCGGGCTAGCGGCCGACGTGCAACGCGATCTCGTCGCGGTCGGTGGTCTCGCGGTCGTCGCGATGTCGCTTCGCTTCCTCAAGCTGATGCCCGGGCTGCCCATCGCACCCGGGCACAAGGGGATCGTCCTGATTCCGCTCTACATCTGCGCGCACACCCTCACTGCGGCCCGCTTCGGCGCCACGCGCTTCGGCCTCGTGGTGGGCGTGATGGGGTTTCTCACGGGGATGGGAAAGTTCGGCCCCTTCGACATCCTGCGACACGCCGCACCGGGCCTGTTCGTGGACCTCGTGATGCCGTTGGCCGTGAGGATCTCCCACAAGCCGAACGTCCTGGTCTACGGCCTGGTCGGGGTGGGCGCGGCGGCGATGCGGGTGGCGAGTCTCGTCGTGGCGGCCCTGGTCGTCGAGGCTCCCGCCGCGTTCTACGCGCTGCTGCTTCCCATGACGATCGCGCAGATGACCTTTGGAATGCTGAGCGGATTCGTCACGGTGCCACTGCTCCTGACGGCGGACCGCCTGCTCCCGCCTGCCGCCGATCGCGGTGCCGCCGCCAGCGCAGCGCCGCTGCCGCAGCGGGCGGACGGCCCGAGCTAGACCGAGAGGGGTCGCGCGGACGCCCGAGGAAACCCCTGCGCACGGCCCCGGGCAGGGCTTTCCTGGCGCGGGCTTCTCCGGTGACGGCGCCTGACGTCGGCGCTCACTCCAGCCGGCTGATCGCCTCGTCGGCGGCGTCCGCCACCTCCCGGTTGGCGTGTTTCGTGAGCGGCTCGATGTACCGCAGCGTGCTCGGATCGCCGAGGAACGCGAGCCCGTCGATGGCCTCGAGCACCACGATGGACTCCGGATCGGACAGTCCGGCGATCAGGGCGGCCGTCGCTTCGTAGCCCCCCTCGTCCGCGAGTCGTTCGGCCGCCGCGGAGCGGACCCGGGGGTCGGGATCGCTCTTCAGCAGCGCCGCCACCGGCTCGACTCCGACACGATCGATGGAGAGCTCGACGAGCGCGTCGGAGCGAACCGCGGGGTCACCGTCCCGGAGGTCCCTGAGCAGCGCCGCCTGCTGCGACTCCTGGGAGGCATCCCACGCGTCCGCGTCGGCGGCGCGCCGCGCGCGTTCTGCCAAGATGGTCTCGTGTTCGAGCGGCGTTGCCAGCCTTTCCCGCTCTTCCTGTGCCAGCTGCTTGCGGCGGCGGTGGGCCAACATGGCCTCCTTGCCGGCGCTCTTGGGGGGCTTGTGCATCTTGTCGGCGCGGTGCTTCGTGATGCCGGGGGGGAGGGCCAGTTTCGGGGTCCTCGCAGCCGAGGCCGCCGCGACGTCTGCGAACTCGCCGATGTGCAGCCGGGTGAGGACACGCGCACCGGTCGCGGCGTCGAACTCGTAGTCGGCTCCGTAGGGCCGCGGCGTCATGAGTGCGTCGATGGCGCCTTCGATCGATGCGTCGCGGACGTCGAGGATGAGCTTGCGCGGCTGGAGCCGGCCCGCAACCACCTCGAAGCCCGCCAGCTCACCCAGCCGATTCAACACGCTGACGTTCGACGCGGCGTTGCTCGAGAGCGTCACCCGCCCGTCGACGAACTCCACCTGGAACTTCCCCGGGGGGAGCGTCCTCGCCGAGGTCTCCGAGGTCGGCGCGACGGCCGCACCGGGATCAGCCACCGGATCCTTTTCGCTACAGCCCAACCACCCCTGGGTGCATGCAACGACCAGAAATGCCCCTGCGAACAGACCGCGCTTGCCGAGCATCGGATGCCCTCCTTCGTTGGCGACCCGCTGACCGCACGACGCCTCGCGTGCGCAACACGGGTCCGCGTACAATATCTGATCTGTTCCCGGCGGGGGGAAAAACTTCGCTTCCCGCCAGAGTCCGTCTCCGGGAGGGAGAACGCCGGATCTGCGTTGACATCCACCAATACGTCTGTCAGTGTCGGGCGAGGAGCCGTTCGACCTGGGCGCTCCAGGCGTCCAACCACGGGCACGCCCTTCGGCGAGTGCCCAGGAGGAAGGGTGATGACCGGAACACGAAGAACCCTGGCGTTCGCTGTGGCGGTGGTATTCGGCCTGCTCATCTCGGCGGAGGCGTTCGCGCAACCGCGAGCCGAAACCTACGGGCAGTTCCTGTCGCGCAAGGCGAGCGACGGCGGCCGGACGAAGATCCAGAACCCCACGGCGTGGGAGATGTTCTCCGTGCTGATCAGCTACGACGGCAACGGAAATTTCGACGCCTGCGATTCCGAGGTGATCCCCTCGAAGGGAACGACCAGCAACTCGGTCAACAATGACAACTACATCGAGGTGCTCTCGGTCGCGACCGAAGGCAAGGAACGCGGCAGGATCAGCCACCGGGTCGGCGTCTTCGCCATCGATCACAAGGCGAACATGTCCGTGCACAACGCCTCGATGTATCAGCTCCCCACAGATTCCACCGTTCGGCAGAACGTGATCGACTGCATCTGTCAAGAGCTCGCCAGCGCCGGGTTGTCGAAGAGGCTGATGCGTTCGTTCGGGATCAACTGTCCGTAACCGTAGAGCGGGGGTCCTCTCCAGTGCGCGGTCGCTCGGTCGCCTTCCGGAGTCTTGCGTGCGCGACGTTGGTTCCGATCGCCGGAGCCGTGGCGTGTACGCCTCCGCAGACCCAGGCCGGAACGTCGGCTCCCGGCGTGACGATCGCCTCGTATGACCGCAACCGGGTCGTCGAACTCCTGATCGCAGACATTCCCAAGGACCCCTTTCACGGAGCCGAGGGCGACGCGATCCGCGTCGAGCTTCAACGGATGATGGAGGAGCTCGAAGCCGCCACACAGATCGGCGAGGAAGAGCGCGCGAAGCGCGAGGCGGCCATCCGCGCGAGGCGCCGCGAGCTCTTCGATCTGAAGCTCGACCGGCGCGAGGCCGAGCGGGTCGCCAAGAAGCGAAGCGATCGGGCCGCCGCCGAGTACGCAGCCGAGCACGGCTTCGTGCTGCTGTTCCAGAAGCGGTACCTCGAGATGACGAAGGGCGGGATCGTGCTGACCGGGCCCACGGAAGACATCACCGAGCACGTGATGAGCAGGTTGCAAGGTGGCCGCGACGACACGGAGCGGACCGCCCAGACCGGAAGCTGAGCGGCGTGGCCGCACAAACTCGAGAACTCAAGAGAAGGAGGTCGATCATGGCTGCAACACGAAAGGGTGCATTGGGTTGTCTCGTGGCACTCGCTGCTCTCTTCCTGGTGGCTGGTGATGCCCTGGCCCAGGCCGGCATCTCCCAGTATCTCATCGGCCGGGACGGTGGCCGCTCACTGAAGCTGTGGAATCCAAGCGGCACGGAGATGTTCGCCGCAGCGCTGTACTACAGCGGCAGTGGCAGCTTCACCGGCTGCGACAGCGCGTTGGTCGCCGCCAAGGGCCTCGACACCGGGCTCAATTCGGGCAGCTACTACGAGATCATCTCGGTGCCGTCATCGGGAAAGGCCGCAGCAAGGGTCAAGTCACCGCCCTACGGACTCGGTGGAATGCTGAAGCACGGCCAGAATCTCGGGGCCGTCAAACCCAGCAAGTTCCAGCTGCCGAAGGACAAGACGGAGCGGTCCGCCCTGATGGCCTGTGTCTGCACGGAGCTCTCGAACGCCGCGCTCCCCAGCAATCTCCTGAAGGGCTTCAAGATCAAGTGCAAGTAGCGGGCGCCTGACCTCTCCTCTCCTGTGGAGAGGGGCACCGACAGGTGCCCCTCTTCCTGGCTCGCCGCGGAAAGCTGCGGGCTACCCACTCCAGATGATGGCCACTCTGCCCGCGATCGTGCAAAGTGGTCGTCGATCGATTTTTTTCGCCTCAGCAAAAAATCACCCGATAGAATACGCGGCTACGAACACCATCCGGAACCGGTCGGGTCGCCGCCGGGCGACCCGGGGAGGGAGGCGGTGAAGTACCTTGCAACGATTCTGTGCCTCGCCGCGGTGACGGCGGTCCCGGGGACGGCGTTCACCAAGGAAACGGGCGACCCCGAGCCCTTCGTCCTCGAGATCCGCGTGAAGGGCAGACACGTGAGCTACCGGGACGCGGAGCTGCGCCCGCTGGCGACCAAGCAGATGGCGAACACCAAGGGCACCAAGACGCGCCCCGGGGCCGTGCTGTCGGCCATCGTGGCGAAGGCGATGGGCGGTTCGATTCCCGAGTTGATGCAGCTGGTGATCATCGGCGAGGATCGCGCCGTCGTTCTCGAGGGCTCCCACCTCGATCATCTCGACGAGCTCGTCCTCAAGTTCGGCGCGCAGCACCCGGCCCTGGTCCCAGCCTCGGATGCGGCCTACGAGCGGCTGAAGGCCGTGATGAGCAAGCCCCGTCTGAAGAGGCCCGAGACGATCTACGTCTTCCCGAAGGCGATCTCTCTGCCGTGGCCGTTGGACGACGCGTCCTCGCGCCCGCCGGGCCGGCCGATCCGCGCCGCTGCGGCCGTGCCGTCCGCGGGCTAGGCAGTGGAAGGAGAGCCGATGGCGAGCGTCACGGAGGACTCCAGCAGCGGTGAGACCCGCAACGCTGGAGACGTGATCGGATCGTACGCGCTGGCCTACGGGCTGATGGCGTTGCTGATGGCGGCTCCGATTGCCATGGCCGGCGTCTGGGACGTGTTGGCGCGCACACGCCTGCTCGACCTGCTCGTCGACATCGGCGTGGTGCGGTATCGCGACGGAGAGATGGGCCTCGTCAAGGGCCTGGACAACCTCGCGCACTACGTCGAGTCGCAGGATCCGATTCACTGGTGGCTGGTGGCGGCATGCGCCTCGATCTACCTGGCCTTCAACGTGATCAAGGCGATCCAGTTCCACCAGATCGCCCGCCTGTACGGGATGCAGGGGAGCTTCGGAAGGCACACACGGGCCTTCCTCTACGGCCAGGGGCTGAACCGCATGCTGCCCTACGCCACCGGGGACGTCGCCATGGTGGCCGCCCTCGAGGGACAGGGCGAATCCAAGGAAGCGGCCACCAGCGCCGTCTATATCCAGGACCGCTTCGTGGACTTCGAGATCACCTTCTTCTTCCTGTCGGCGCTGATCTTCGCGGGCTGGACGGCGGCGGTGCAGGAAATCTTCTGGGCGGTGGTCTTCGTGTCGGTGCTCTGGTTCGTGATGCGGCCGGCCATGCCCGCGCGCCCAACAGGCCTCCGAAGCCCGGCTGCGGGCTTCATCCGGGCGATGGCCAACCAGCCACTCGTCCTCGCGAGCCTCTGCGCTCTGTCGATCGTGGCTTTCTTCATGGAGGAGCTCACGCCCTACATGATCGCGCAGGCGTTCTCGTCGGAGCACGTGGACCTCAACACCTCGCTTCTCATCATTCACGGCGGCGTCATCGCCGGCTACATCGCGAGCCGCGTGCCCGTCACGCCAGGTGCAATCGGCCAGTTCGAGCTCGGCTTCGGCACCGCGCTCGTCGCCGGCGGCACGCCCATGTCGACAGCCATCACGATCGCTGTCTTGAGTGGAGTGACGCGCCATTCGATCGGTCTGCTGCTGTTCCTCGCCGTGCGGGTGGGCTACGGCATCGAGACGACCTTCGACGGCGTGATGTCGCTATTCCGCGGCGCCGAGTCCTCCGTTTCGGCGACCGCACCGATGGCCTCATGACCGCCCTGAATCCGACCCGAGAGCTGGAGCTCCCGCGGACCGACGTTCCCCACTTCGCCCAGGTCCCGCGCTCCGGGCTGCTGTGGTCGCGGGCGATGGTGGGCGTATGGATCCTCCTGGCCATCTTCTGCTTCGATCGCGTGGCGCTCCTGCTCGCAAATCTGTGGCTGCTCGAGCGCCTCGACCTCGCGAGCGTCTTCTGGACCAATTTCTGGACCGGCGCCGCCCTCTTTGCGTCCGGGTTCGTGGGATTCGGCGTCGCCGTGGCGGCTCCCGCGTTCCTCCAACGGCTCCGGGGCTCGGGGCGGCTCGTGGCGCTTCATCTGGCGCTCATTGCCGGACTCGCCGGTGGGTACTTCTTGAGCCTTCGCTACGCCGACTTTCTGACGCTCTTCGGGGGCCTGCCCTTTGGCCGCGAGGATCCCGTCTTCGGCAACGATCTCGGCTTCTATGTCCTCTCCCTGCCCGGGCTCTGGGTCACCTGGACCGCCACCGCGTCGGCGGCGTTCGCTTTCCTCGTCTCTTCGATCGCCTGCGCGCCCCGCACGCTGCAAACGGGAGGCGCGAGCCGGGTATCCGTGGGCATCGCGCGCCTGGCCACGCGCTACACGCGCACCGCCT
>JBHHVG010000028.1:0-14807 GCA_046754165.1 Myxococcota bacterium | reverse complement strand
GTCGGGGCGTTTTTGGGCCAGCTTGGCCAGTGCCTCGACGCCGTCGGCGGCTTCCAGGATTTCGAGTCCCTGTTCGGACAGGGAATCGGTGACGAGAACCTTTGCCACGGCGCGGACTCCAATGGGCGCAGCGGCGCCCTGCTCGTTGCGAAGCGTGAATACCCGGCGGCCAGCGCGCGCCTGCGTCGCCTGGGGCGGGTGACCGACCCGACGTAAACCCTTGGATGGGCTACTGAAATACGCCCGGGTCCGTAAGTGTGACGGAGCGCGCCGGGGGTGTCAACGCCAAAGCCCGCGGCCCCGGGCCCCGCGCACGCGGGCCGCCCCGGCTTCGCTAGGCTCGGCCCCTCCCCGGAGACCGAATCGTGCACGTGCTGCCCGCCAAGCTCCGCGTCGACCCGCGTGACCGCCTCGATGCGGTGCTGCGGGTCCCGGGCTCGAAGAGCATCACCAACCGGACCCTGCTGGTGGCGGCGCTGGCCGGCGGCGACAGCGCGCTGGTCGGCGCCCTGGACAGCGACGACACGCGGGTCATGACCGCGGCGCTCCGCGCCCTGGGCTGCGAGATCGACGCCGCGGGAGACGTCTGGCAGATATCCGGCACCGGCGGATCCCTCCGCGCCCCGGAACGGCCGCTCGACGTCGGGAACTCGGGGACGACGGCGCGTTTCCTCACCGCCGCGGCGGCGCTGGCCGATGGTCCGGTGGAGATCGACGGCGACGCACGCATGCGCGAGCGCCCGATCGACGATCTCACCCGGGCCCTCACCGCGCAGGGCGTGCCGGTGGAGATCCAGGGCCGCAACGGCTGCCCGCCCGTCCGTGTGGGCGGCGGCGGCCTGCCCGGGGGCGCAATCGAGATCGACGCCAGCCGCTCGAGCCAGTACGTGTCCGCCCTGCTGCTGGCCGCCCCGTACGCGGCAAGGGATCTCGAGGTCCACTTCGCGGGCGGGACCCTGGTCTCCCGGCCCTATGTCGATCTGACCCTCGAGGTCATGCGGGCCTTCGGCGCCGTGGCCCTGTGGCGCGGCGAGTCCGGCGTGTCGGTCCGCAGCGGCCACCCCTACGTCGGGCGACGCTATGCGATCGAGCCCGACGCCTCGGCGGCTGCCTACCCTCTCTGCGCCGCCGCGATCGCCGGGGGCCGCGTCCGGGTGGCGGGCATCCCGAAGAGCTCACTCCAGGCCGACTTCGCCCTGCTGGGAATCCTCGAGCAGATGGGCTGCCGCGTCCTGCGCGGCGACGACTTCGCCGAGGTCAACGGCCCCGAGGGCCGCCTGCGAGGCGTCGACGTCGACATGAACGACCTTCCGGACGCGGTTCTCGCCCTGGCGGTGGTGGCCCTGTTCGCCGAGGGCGAGACCCACATCCGCAACGTCGCGAACCTCCGGATCAAGGAGACCGATCGGCTGGCGGCGCTCGAGGCCGAGCTGCGCAAGCTGGGCGCCACCGCCCGTGCGACGGCGGACGCGCTCCACATCGTCCCGGGCCCACATCGCGGCGCCGAGATCGCCACCTACGACGACCACCGCATGGCCATGTCGTTCGCCCTCGCCGGGCTGCGGATTCCCGACGTCGTGATTCTCGACCCGGGCTGCGTGTCCAAGACCTGGCCCGACTACTTCGCGGCGCTCGAAGGCCTGTAGACGCGCGTCAGGGATCCTTCGGACGCGACTTGAGATCCTTCGGACGGCGGGGCCCAAAGTGGCGGAGAGGCCGCGCGTACAGTCGGCTCGAGGAGATGCGGAAGCGCCGCTCCTCGGCGGATATCCGGCCGTCCGAGCACGCCGTCGAGCAGAACCAGACCCCGTTGACCTTCATGGAAGCAAGCGTCAGGCTGGACCCGCAGCGCGCGCACGAGCCGGCCCCTTGAATCGGTTTTCGGTCGATCGGGCACACGGTAGGGGGCGTACCCCACGCGGGGCGCAGCGGCAATGGGGATCGGGCGAATGAGTGCGGACAGTCGCGGGAACGGCGACGAGCCTTCGGGGGACGGCGTCGCCATCGAGGCGCGCGGCCTCACCCGGCGCTTCGGACGCCACCTCGCCCTGGACGGACTGACCCTCTCGATCCCGCCGAAGCGGACCTTCGGGCTGATGGGCGCCAACGGCGCCGGCAAGACGACCTTCATCCGGCTGGTCACGGGCTTCCTGCTCCCGAGCGAGGGAAGCATCCGCGTGGGCGGGTATTCGCCTTCCGCGAACCCGCGCGAAGTGAAACAGCGCCTCGGCTTCGTGATGGAGACCTCGCGTCTCTATCCGGAGCTGCGGGTGCAGGGCTTCCTGCGCTTCATGGGCGGCAGCCGCGGGCTCTCCGGCCCGGCGCTGGGCGACGCGGTCGATCGGGTCGTCGCGCGCTTCCAGCTCGAGAGGGTCCGCAAGCGATTGATCGGAAACCTCTCGAAGGGCTTCCAGCAGAGGGTGTCCCTGGCCCAGGCGTTCCTGCACGACCCGCCGCTCGTGATCGTGGACGAGCCGACCGGCGGGCTCGACCCGGTTCAGCGCGGGGATGTCCAGGAGGTGCTCCGGGATCTGCGCGGCGACCGCACCGTGCTGCTGTGCACCCACGACCTCGAAGAAGCCCGCGAGCTGGCCGACGACGTCGCGGTGCTGCACGCCGGAAAGCTGGTCGCCCACGGACCGGCGGCGGAGGTCCTCGGCGCCGACGACCCGCTGGCGATCTTCCGACCGCACGAGGCCGCGGCACCGTGACGGTGCTGCGCGCGCTGATCCGCAAGGAGTTCGCGAGCCTGTTCGGCTCGCCGACCGTCTACCTCACCCTGACCATGGTGGCCCTGGTCACCGCCCTGATCTTCTTCGACCACCTGCGGGTCTACAACCAGATCCTCTTCGTGTTCTCGACCACCACCATGGGCGGCTTCGAGACCGACACGATCCCGGACCACATCAACCTCTGGGATCGGGTCTTCTTCCCGGTGATGGAGACGCTCGGGTTGACACTGATCGGCGCGGTACCACTTCTCACCATGCGCGTGTTCTCGGAGGAACGCGCCCAAGGAACCGACGAGCTGCTCATCTCCACGCACCTGACGCCCAGCCTCGTCGTGATCGGGAAGTTCGTGGTGACGTTCAGCTTCGTCGCCCTGATGATGCTCGTGAGCTTCATCTATCCAGCCACTGCGATCGATCAGGGCGGGCTCGGCATCCAGCACCTGGCGTCTGTCTTTCTCGGCCTCACGCTGCACGGCTTCGCCATCGCGGCCATCGGCCTGGCCTGCTCGGCCTACACCAGCAGCCAGCTCATCGCGGCGGTGTCGGGCTGGGCGTTGGCTTTCACGCTCTGGGACTTCAGCTGGGCCAACGCCTTCGTCAGTGAGGGCACGGCGGCGTTCCTCGAGGCCATCGCCCTGCACCCGCGTTACGGGAGCTTCTCCGAGGGCATCGTCTCCCTCCACAACGTGCTCTACTTCTTCGGCGTCGCGCTCGTCGCCATGGCCGTCGCCCGATTCTCGTTCGACGTGCGGCGGGTGGGATCGTGACCCGCGAGCTCGCGGTGATCGGTTTCGTCGCGCTGGCCTCGGCGCTGGCGTCGTATTACTTCACCGACCATTTCGGCTGGTTCGGAACCGCCAACGCCGTGATCGGCGCGCTCGCCCTCGCCATCGCGGCCACTCGCAGCGCCCGTCAGGTGCGCGGCGTCGCCGGCGCCGATTCGCGGCGCGTGATCGGCCGAGGGCTCTTGATCATCCTCGGCGCGGGCGTCGTGGCCGTCTCCGCCGAGCGCGTCGCGGCGCGCGCCGACCTCGAGTTCGACTGGACCTTCGAGGGCGCGTTCGAGCTGTCGCCAGCGACGGTGAAGGTGCTCGAGGGGCTGCCGGGTGAGGTCTCGGCGACGCTCTACAACGAGCCCAACGACCCGCGTCGGCGCCGCACCGCCCTGCTGCTCGACCGCCTGGCGGCCGTGGGCCCGCTGCGCGTACGCGAGCGGAGCCTGGCTGGCCACCCCGAGGATGCGGACCGCTTCGAGATCGGCTCGTCGAACTCCGTCGTCCTCACCCTGGGCGACCGCTTCGAGACCGTCGAGCGGCCGACCGAGGGATCCCTCTTCGAGGCGCTCTACCGCCTGCAATCCGTCGCGGGCGGCGTGCTCACCACCCTGCGCGGCGAGGGCGAGGGCGACCTGTCCCGTAGCGACGACACCGGCTACACGGGCCTCGCGGCCGCCCTCTCCACAGAGGGGTACGCCCTGCACAGCGTCCTGGCCGCCTCCATGACCGAGGTCCCCGAGCCCACCGACGTCCTGCTGGTGATCGCCCCCCGGCGCCACCTTCGCCCCGACGCTCTGGACGCGATGCGCCGCTACCTGGACGGCGGAGGCGGCCTCGTGGCCCTGCTGGAGCCCGGCGTCGAGAGCGGCGTCGAGGCGCTCCTCGCGGAGTACGGCATCGAGAGCGCCGACGCCGTCGTCGTCGACCCGGAGGACGGCGGGGACGAGACCGATGTCGCGAGCCTCGACGCCGTCGCGCACAACTACTGGGACCATCCGATCGCGCGCGGACTCAACCGCAACCGCATGACCTACTTCCCGGGCGCCCGTGCCTTCTCGCTGCACAAGATCCGGCCCGAGGACGAGCTCTTCAAGGTGGTCGAGTCCAGCCAGTACGCCTGGCTCGCAGACGACGTCTCCGTGTTGGGGCGCCGGGCCGGCACGCTCGAGCGGAGCGGGCGGCGCGCGGGCTACCAGCCGCTGGTGGTGGCCGGGCGCTATCTGCGCGGTGGACGCGAAACCCGCATCGTGGCCTTCGGAGACGCGGACATGGCCTCCAACAAGAACCTCCGCACGGTCTACAACCTCGACCTGATCGTGAACGCGGTGCACTGGGCGGCGGAGAACGAGCCCGAGATCACACTGCGACCGAAGAACCGGCCGGCTCCGGTGCAGTTCCCGATCCCGCTCACCAACACGCTCCAGACGCTCCACGGAGTGGGCCTGCTGGTGCCCGAGCTGCTGCTGATCGCGGGCGGAATCGTCTGGCTGCGGCGCCGCAGCGCGTGAGCCCGGGCTAACCCTTCGGATTCTTCTTGGTCGCCAGCGCGATCCCCGTGGCCCCGGCCTGCTGGGCGACGTCGAGGATGTTGACGGCCTGACCGAGCAGGACCTTCCGATCGCCGCGCAGGATCACCACCTTCTCGCGGGCCTCGCCGAGGGCGGCCTCGAGCGTCACGAAGAGGCCGGCCTCGTCGGTCAGCTGGTCGTTCACGAGGATTTCGCCGTCCGGCGTGACGGTGACCGTCACGCCCTGGGGCGTCGCGTCGCTGACCTCGGCGCCGGGCAGGTCGATGTTCTTGCCCTGATTGTGGATCACCGACGTGGTGACCATGAAGATGACGAGCAGGACGAGGAAGACGTCCGTCAACGGGGTGATGTTGATCTCCGCGACGACGCCGTCGTCGTGCTCCTCTTCGTCCTTAGGCCGGAACGAGGCGCCCACTCGCGACCTCCTCGTCCGAGTCGGGCGCGTCACCCGCCGACTCGACGTACAACAGGGCCTGGACGAAGCGCTCGCAGGAGCGCGCATAGGTCGACGCAATGCTGCCGACCCGTACCTGGAGGTAGTTGTAGAAGGACAGGGCCACGATCGCGACGAACAGGCCCGCCGCGGTGGCGACCAGCGCCTCGGAAATGCCCGCCGCCACCACCTCGAAGCCGCCGGCGCCCTGCTCCGCCATCTCCTGGAAGGCGCGCATGATGCCGATCACCGTGCCGAAGAGGCCCACGTAGGGGGCCAGGGAACCGATGGTGCCAATCAGCCACAGTCCCCGCTTGTTGTCCGAAGAGGTCTCCTGACGCGAGGTCGCGAGCACCCCCTCCAGGTCTTCGAGCGCGATGTTCTTCCAGCGCATGGCCTCGAGATAGATGTCCGAGATCGGGAGCTTGGACTTCTCGCAGAGGGACCGGGCGGTGTCGATGTCGCGGCGGACCAGGGCCTCGATGGTCTCCCGGGTCAGGTTCCGGGTGCCCTTCTCGAGGCCGCGAAAGCGCAGCACGCGCTCCAGCAGGATTCCCAGCGACAGGATCGATCCCACGCCCAACGGGTAGACCGTGAGGCCGCCATCTTGGAGAAGTCGCAGGATGGTTTGTGCGTCCAACGGGTGTTCCTCTCATTCCCCCCGGACGGACCCGATCGGGCCGCTCCGGCGTCCAACAGTTCGGTTGACCGGCCGCTCAGGTTACCGGATCGCGTGATCGGTACCAGCGAACGCGACCCACCCGAGCGGCGTCTCGAGGGGGCGCGTCGTGCGCATCGTTCCTCAGGGGGGTATCCTCGAATGGGTATTTCGTCGCATCGGGATCCCATCATGATCCCAAAGAATCTGTTTGTTTCCGTTAGGGTTCGGCCGATGAAAGGCCCCAGATTGTGAGGTCTCTCACATTCTACCCTTGGGGGAAGAGTCGATAATGACCGGGCTCGACGGCCGGTCGTGATCGAGACGGCCGGGCCCGGAGAGCCGGACGGGAAGGTTCTCGTGAGTGAGCAATTCATCGTTCGAAAGCGCCGAAACAAGCGCCGAACTCCCATGCAGACGCGCCGCATCGGCTCGGCCTTCGCGGCGGCCGGTGCAGCGCTGGCACTGGAAGACTGCCCCGTCGTATTCCGCGAGCCCGAGGGCGGCAAGCGCGGCCTCGGCGGCCTCTCGGTCTCCTTCCTGATCCACGGCGGCGCAATCCTGCTGCTGCTCTTCGTGGCCAGCCTGGCCCCGATCATCGAGGAGACCATCATTCCGGTGTCCCTCATCCACGAGGAGCCCGACATCCCCGAGCCGGCCCCGGCGCCCCGCGCCCTCGCCGAGAGGCGGTCCCTCAGCTACGCACCGGCCCTTCAGGCCGTCGCGCCCCAGATCATCAATCCCAACGTCGTCGCCGAGGCCTCGCCGGCCATCGAGGCCAAGGCCCTCGACATGGACGCGGTCAGCAGCGTCGCCGCTCCCACCCGGATCAACCGCACCTCACCGGTCGTGGTGGACCGCGTGTCCGCGGTGCGATCCGTGGTGACGGCCCGGGCCACCAAGGTCGATTTCGCGAACATCGGCGGGCCCGTGGTGCGCGGGCCCGTGCGCGCCAACTCTCCGACAGGCCCCTCCGTCGGCCCGCGCAAGGTCGCCGCCGCCCGGTCCGGCACCACCATGGGCACCGGCAAGCTCACCATCGGCGGCGGCTCTTCGGTGCGCGACGGCGTCCTGTCGAACCGGGACGTGCTGGGCTCACGCACCGGGGCGCCGCTCGCGAGCGTCGACACGGCGGTGGGCAAGGGCTTCGTGAAGGGGCCCGGCGGCACCGGCACCAGCACCGCGAACGCCACGAGCTGTTATGGCCTGCCCGCGGTCGTGACCTACCTCGGCCGCGTCCGGGACCGCACCGTCGAGCGCTGGACGCTGCCGCCCGGCATCGGCCCCGACCAGCGCGTCACCCTGCGCTTCCGCCTCGACGTGGCCGGGTCGGCGACCAAGGTGTCCCTCGTGCGGGCGGACGACAACGCCCTCGGCGTGAGCGCCATCGACGCCCTGCGCACGGCCTCGCCCTTCCCGCCGATCCCCGACTCCGCCCGCTGCCTCACACGGGTGCCCATCACCGCCACCTTCAGCAATCCCGGTGCTGCCTAGACTCGCCCCCTTCATCCTCGTCTCGTGTTGTCTCGCCGCGAGCCCGGCGCTGGCGCAGACAGGCTGCGCCGCGGTGGAGCTGCGCTACGACGAGAACGAGAACCTGGCCGAGAAGCTCAGCGACACCAACAAGGACTGCAAGCACGACGAGTTCGTGTACTACATCGACGGAAAGCCCGAGCGCGCCGAGAAGGACACGGACTACAACGCGCGCATCGACGTCTGGATCTTCTTCGGATCCGACCAGAAGCCGGCGCGCCAGGAGCAGGACACCACCGGAAACGGGAAGCCGGACCGTTGGATCTCGTTCAAGGACGGCAAGCCACGCACCCAGCTCGACGACAAGAACTCCGATGGAAAAGCCGACTCGACGCTCTATTACGAGGGCGACCAACCGTCGCGCCTCGAAGAGGACAGCAACTTCGACGGCCACGTCGATGTCTGGACCGAATACAGCGGAGGCACCGTCGCCGTCGTCGAGGCCGACAAGAACTTCGATCAGAAGCCCGACGCGCGGGCGGAGTTCGCTGCCAGCGGCGAGAAGCTCCGAGAGCAGCAGGACACGAACGGCGACGGCTCCTACGACGCGGACATCCGCTACGCGATGGGCAAGAAGGTCCGCCTGGAGGAAGACACGAACGGCGACGGCAAGGTCGATGTCATCACCACCTACGAGGGCGACGACATCGTCCAGAAGAAGGCCGACACGACGGGGGATGGCCACTTCGACACCGTGGCCGACTACATCAAGGGCCTCGAGCGGCGCCAGTCTCGGGACAAGGACGCCGACGGGATCGCCGAGCTCGTGATCCACCTCGACAAGAAGGGCGAGAAGCTCCGCGAGGAGCTCGACACCGCGGCCGCCGGGCGGCCCCAGATCGTTCGCTACTTCGAGGGCGGAAAGCGCGTCCGCGAAGAAGAAGACCAGAACGGCGACGGCAAGCCCGACGTCGTGACCCTCTACGACGGCGACACCAAGCTCCGCCGCGAGGCCGACACCTCCGGCGACGGCAAGAAGGACACATTCATCGATTACCGCGCAGGGAAGAAGGCGGTGCAGGAAGAGGACCGCGACGGCGACGGCAAGGTCGACGCCCGCTACACCTTCGACGGCAAGGGTGACCTGCGCGTCGAGCAGCTCGATGAAGACCGAGACGGAGAGCTCGAGGTCACGAGCCGGTACGAGGGCGGCAAGCTCGCCCGGCGCACCATCGACGCCAGTGACGGAGCCGGCCCGAGACGAGAGTTCTTCGAGAACGGCAAGCTCGCCCGCGTCGAGCACGACGAGAATGGCGACGGCCGGCCCGACCTGTGGAACTTCCACGCGGGCAGCGAGGCCGTCGTCCGGCAGGAGCAAGACTCGAATTTCGACGGCACGGTCGACACGTGGATCACGCTCGACCCGAAGACAGGCAAGGAGAAGGCTGTCCGCCGCGACACCAACGGCGACGGGCGCGCCGACTCCTGGCGCACCAACGATCGGAACGGCGTCACGCGGAAGATCGAAGAGGATCGCAACGGCGACGAGAAGCCCGACCGCGTCGTGACGTTCGCCGACGGCGTACCCGCAACCTTCACCGAGGACACGAACGGCGACGGCAAGGTCGACCTGCGCGGCCGATTCGACGCATCCGGCGCCCCGGCGCGCGAGGAGCGCGACACCGACCACAGCGGGAAATTCGACCTCGCGGTCTCCTATTCGAGCGGCCAGAAGATCCGCGAAGAGCGGGACACCACCGCCAACGGCAAGTACGACGTGGTGACCGTGTTCGAGGACGGCGTCCAGGTCCGTCAGGAGCAGGACACCACGGGCAATGGCAAGTACGACTCGGTGATCCGCTTCGAGGCCGGCCGCCAGGCCACCCAGAGCCGCGACACGAACGGCGACGGCAGGCCCGACGTGGTCGTGCGCTTCGATTCCCGGGAGCGCCCGGCCCGAGAGGAGATCGACACCAACCGTGACGGCAAGCCCGACCAGTTGAAGATCTACAAGAGCGGCGCGCTGATCCGAGAGGAGCAGGACCAGGACTTCGACGGCCGCTTCGAACTCGTCACGCTGATGGAGAAGGACCAGCCGATCCGGGACGAGGTCGACTCGAATGGCGATGGCAAGATGGACATCATCGTCCGCTACAGAGACGGAAAGAAGAACCGCCAGGAAGAGGACCGGGACGGCGACGGGCGCCCCGACGTCGTCACCCATTTCGACGAACAGGGGCGGCCCGTGCGTGTCCAGGAAGACACCGATCTCGATGGTCGTCTCGAGACCGTCAGCATCTTCGAGGACGGCGCGAAGGTCCGCACCGAGAAGGACCGCAACGGCGACCGCAAGCCCGACCTCTTCGTCTACTACGACGGAGACGCGATCGCGCGGCAGGAGGAGGACTCGGACTTCGACGGGACGATCGACCGCCGCAGCGCGGCGGGCCCACGCGGCACCCAGATCCAGGAAGCAGACAGCAGCGGCGACGGCAAGATCGACACCTGGATCACGACGAACGCCAGCGGCGAGATGCAATCCAGGAACGAGGATCGGAACGGAGACGGCGAGCCCGATCTCTTCGTGGAGTTCAAGAACGGCAAGTTCGATCGCCTGAAGCAGGATTCGAACGGCAGCGGTTGCATCGACCTCAAGCAGTGGTTCGACGGCAATGGGAAAGTCCGCGCCGAGTACAAGGACACGACCGGAAACTGCAAGAGCGACGTCTGGAGCTACTTCGAGAACGGGCGCCTGGTCCGCCAAGGGCTGGACACCACCGGAAACGGGCGGCCGAACGTCTTGAACCGCATCGGCAGGAACGGTGCGGCGACCGCCCAGGAGGTCGTCGCAGAGGGCGGAAGGAACCCGGACCACAAGCTCTTCCTGGCCCCCGACGGGACCGTCACCGGGCAGTGCTTCCTGAACGAAGACAAGAGCGTGCTCAACACCCGCTCCGTCGTGAAGGACGGTGTCGTGACCGAAGTGCTCATCGACACCACCGGCAACCATGTCGTGGATACCCGCGAGGTCTACCATGGCACCGAGCGAATCCGGATCGAGGTCGACACCAACGGCGATCGCAAGCCCGACATCGTTCAGTCGACCGGGCCCGGCGGCAAATCGCGCCAGGACGAGGACACGGACTTCGACGGTGTCATCGACCAGCGTTTCGAAGGAGATCAGCTCGCCTCTCTGCCCGCGGGAACCAAGCTCACCGCCGAGGGATTCGGGAGCCTCGGCTGCGGGAGCTTCCACTCCTTCTGGTGGAAACGCTGAACCCGGGCGGACGAGAGCCGATCATGGAGCTGTTCGAAAGGGCTGCGTGCGCCGGCATCGGCTGAACCTGGGCGCGGCCGTTCTCCGCTTCTGGGCGGCCGCGTGTCTGACGTCGATCGCCTGTGCGCCGCCCTCCCCCGCGCCGGCCCCGAGCGTCTTGCTCATCACGGTCGACACCCTCCGCCCCGACTACCTCGGCATGAACGGTTACGACCGGCCCACCAGCCCGGCGATCGACGACCTGCTCTCGCGTGGATTCTATTTCGAGCAGGCCGTCGCGCCGGTGGCCCGCACGACGCCGGCCCTGGCGGCGCTTCTCACCGGCACGTACCCGCACACGAACGGCGTGAGGACCCTCACGGACAAGCTCTCCGCGGATGTCGGCACCCTCACCGAGGCGATGGCGCAGTCCGGGTACCAGACGCTCGCCGTCGTCACCAACCAGGTGCTCACGCGCGAGCGCGGCCTCTCGCGGGGCTTCGACGTCTATGACGTGGCGCCGGATGCGCGCACCGCCGAGGCCACCACCGACAGCGCCCTCGAACTCCTGAAGTCTCTGCGCGGCGATGCACCTGCCTTCGTGTGGATCCATTACATCGATCCCCACGTCCCATACGACGGCGATCCCGAAATCGCCCGCCGCATGGACCCCAGCTACAGCGGGCCCTACCAGGACCACTTCGGCCGCAACGGCCAGGCCGGAAGACGGGGAAGCCACGAGCCCTTCCCGGAGGATCTTCCCAAGGGCCTCGCAACCCACCGCAACCCGCTGTCCGAGGCCGTCAACGCCCACATCCGGCGGCTCTACGCGGCGGACATCCGGGCGCTCGACGACCAGGTCGGCCGCCTGGTCGGCGCTGCGCGGGAGCGCTTCGGATCGAATCTCCTGATCGTGTTCACGGCGGACCACGGGGAGAGTCTCGGCGAGCACGACCTCTATTTCGATCACGGAGACTACGTCTACAACGCGGGAACCCGGATTCCGCTGGGCTTCGTGCTGCCGCCCCGCCATCCGCTCCACGGCTCCGCGCGCTGTGGCGGATGGGTGTCGCTCGTCGACGTGCTCCCGACCCTCTTCGAGTTGCTGGGCCGCGACGTGCCGGATCATCTGCTCGATCAGATCGAGGGCCGTCCGCTCACGGCCTGCATGCGCGGCGAAGCAGACGCCGCTCTGCCGGTGTTCGCCGAGAGCGGTTACTCCTACTACTTCGCGGACGTGAAGCGGCGCAAGCGCAACGACGTCGCCGGTCGCCTGCGCTCCGTGGTGCGCGGCGAATGGAAGCTCATCTGGGCGCCGTTCGCGCCCGAGGACGAGGCCTGGGAGCTCTACCGGGTCTCCGAAGACCCCCACGAGATCGAGAACGTCTACCGTCCCGCCCACCCCGCCGCGCAGGCGCTCCGCCCACTGCTCGCGCGGTGGGCCGATCTCAGCGGGCCCGCACCGGAGTCCCGCCCCCTCACCCCCGAAGACGAAGCAGCCTTGCGCGAGCTCGGCTACCTCGAATGACACGAGCGGCGACGCGCGGAGCACCGCATCGAAGTTCCAGTCCGACTGGAACCGCCGCCGCCATTTCGCCCGCATCGCACCTGTTCGGTTCCGAACGACCGGCTACACTTCCCCTCTGAGGAGGATCTTCCCTTGGGTGATCGCAACGGCGCCGCGCTCGTCATCGCAGCCTTGATTCTGGGAGCAGCGGTCGTCGCGAGCGGGCTGCTGATCCAGACCTCCATCGACAACGCGGCCGCCGAGCTCGCCGGCGTGCGCACGGCCCTCGCCAGCGCGCAGACAAACACCCGCACCGCGGCGGCGCCGGCTGCCCCGCGACAGCAACGGCCGGATCCGAGCAAGCGCTACAGCGTCAACACGGCCGGCTCGCCGAGCAAGGGGCCAGGCTCCGCCAAGGTCACGCTGGTCGAGTTCAGCGACTTCCAGTGTCCCTACTGCTCGCGGGTGACTCCGACGATCAAGCAGATCGAGAAGGAATACGGCGACAAGGTCCGCATCGTCTTCAAGCACCTTCCGCTGCGGATCCACAGCCGCGCGGCGGCGGCCCACGCCGCCTCCGAGGCCGCGCATCGCCAGGGCAAGTTCTGGGAGATGCACGATCTCATCTTCGCGAACCAGCGAGAGATGGCTCCCGAGAAGTACGTCGAGTACGCCGAGAAGATCGGCCTCGACATGGATCGCTTCGAGCGCGACGTCGCCGCCGCGGAGATCAAGGAGAAGGTCGACGCGGATGCAGCGGAGGCCCAGACCCTCGGCGTCACGGGCACTCCGGGATTCTTCATCAACGGCCGCTTCCTGCGCGGCGCCCGGCCCTTCCAGTCCTTCAAGGAAGTGATCGACGAGGAGCTCGCAGCGGGCTGAGCCGTGTCGCGTAGCCCCGGGCGCGCATGGACCGTCGCCGTCTTGGCGGGCCTCGTCGCACTGATAGCGCTCGCGCGGCTTCACACCTATCACGAACCCCTCGATCGAGACATCGCGTTCTATCGGGTCATCGCCCACGAGATGAGCGCCGGCCGGCCGCTCTACTCCGACCTCTGGTGCCACCAGCCCCCCGGCGCCTTCCTCACCTGGGCCGCGGCGGAGCACCTCGCCGGTTACGGCCCCGGTGCGGTCTATCTTCTCGGAGTCGCGTCGGCAGTCCTCTCCCTGTTTGGCGTGTACTTCGCGGGGGCTGCGTTCCGCGGGGGAAGCGCCGGCGGACTGTGGGCCGCGGGCCTGTGGGCCGTGGTTTCGGGAGACCTCGGGCTCGAGGCGAATCAGCCCAACCTCGAGAGCTTCTTGAATACCTGCTGCATCTGGTCCCTGGTCTTGCTCGCGCGGTCCGACCCCCGACTCCCGAAGGCACGGCTCGCTGCGATCGGCCTGCTGTTCGCGGCCATCGTGTTCTACAAGCACGTCGTGATCATCATCCCGATCTTCCTCGCCCTCGCGCACGTCGCGTATCCGACGACTGGTTCCAACCGGAGCCGCGCTCTTCGCGAGGCAGCGGTCATGATCGCCATCATCTTCGTTCCCTGGGCCGTGCTGTTCGGTTACCTCGCCGCGAGCGGCCGCTTCGAGGTCGGCTTTGCCTCGCTGGTGACCTACAACCTCTCCTACTCGGGCATGCGCGCGGGAGGCGTTCTCCCGAACGTCCTCGCTTCCTTCTCCCCGGACAAGCTGCTCCCTTCCTATTTCCACTTCTCTCTTCCGCTGTCGATCGTCGCACTCGTCGGTGCGGTCTCAGGGCTCGCGCGAGGTCCGCGGCGGCCCTGGGTGCTGCTTCTCGGCTACGCCGCCGGTGCACACCTCGCCATCGGATTCACCGGCATGTTCTTCCCCCACTACTACCAGCTCCGACTTCCCTGGCTCGTGATCGGCGCCGGATGGGTCCTGGCCGAGCTCGGCCGCGCGGGGGGTCGCCGAATGGCCGTGGGGATCCACGGCCTCGGCTTGATCCTGCTGGTTCCACTCGTCGCACACGTCGCGCCGGCCTATCGCCTGGATCCCGAAGCGTGGTCGCGGGAGAAGTACGGGGGAATCTTCGTCGAGGTGAGGGATCTCTCGGAGCGTGTCGACGCGCTGCTGGCGCCGGCGGAGATCTTCTTCGTCTGGGGCAACGAGCCCGGGTTCAACCTGTACACGCAGCGTCCCCCGCCCGCCGGCACTCTTTTCGTCTCGTTCTACCTCCGGGGACCGCTTCGAGAACCGTTGACACGCCAGACGCTGAACCAGATCGAACGCAGCCCGCCAGAGCTGTGGATCGTCATGAAGGCGGCGCAGAATCCCAGCACCATGAATCACCCGGTCTACGCCTGGTTCGCCGATCGTTACGAGCCCCTCGACGGAGTGCCGGCCTCGGATTCGTTCCTGCTCTATCGCCTCCGCGGCGGTCGATTGGCGCAGCGGATGGAGCACCCCTGATCCGCAGTGCAGCGTGCCC
>JBHHVG010000027.1:0-14870 GCA_046754165.1 Myxococcota bacterium | reverse complement strand
GGCAGACCGAGGAGGGACTCGAGGGCCAGGTGACCTTCGTGGTCGCCGACGGCATACTGGGCCTGGCGGGCCTCCCGATTCCGATCCCGTTCGACACCCTCACCGGCGATCTGGCCTTCGGCGAGGAGGCCTTCGTCGCGATCCGCGAGCTGGAGCTGACGGGTCCTCTCCTCACCGGCCGCGTGACCGGCAACGTGTTGTCCGCCGCCACTCTTGCCGAGGCGCCCCTGCGGCTCGATCTCGAGGTGGAGGCCACCGGGGCCCTCCAGGCCGCCGTCCGCGGTGTGGGCGTCCGCATCGACCGCGGCGGCACGGGCAAGGCCCGGATCACGGGAACCATCGACCGTCCCAAGCTGCGCTAGGGGGAGCACGCGATGAGCTCGGATGCGCTCCAGAAAGTCTTCAAGACCTTCTCCGATCCGACCCGCCTGCGCATTCTGGCCCTCCTCGAGCGGGAGGAGCTCGCCGTCCAGGAGCTGATGGACATCCTCGGCATGGCGCAGTCACGGGTGTCGCGTCACCTGGCCATCCTGCGCGAAGCCGGACTGCTGCGCGATCGCCGCGACGGCACCTACGTGTTCTACCGCTTCCAGCCGCCCGGCGACCGGCCGTGGAGCGAGACCTGGGAGCTGGTCCAGCGCTCTCTCCGCAACGACTCGACCGGCGAGCGGGATCTGGCCGCCCTCGGCCAGGTCATGCAGGCCCGCAGCGCGCGGGCGCGCAGCTTCTTCGACTCGGTCGGCCCCGAATGGGACGCCGTGCGCAAGGTCTTCAACGACGACGCGCTGCGCGCACGCGGCATCGCGCGCCTCGTCTCGCCGGATCTCGTGGTCGCAGACGTGGGAACCGGGACCGGCATTCTCGCCTGCGAGCTCGCCCGCCAGGGCGTGCGGGTCATCGCCATCGACAACTCCTCGCGAATGCTCGACGCCGCCCGCGCAAACCTCGAACGCGAGGGCATCTCGACGGTAGAGCTCCGCGAGGGAGACGTGAGCGCGCTGCCCCTGGGCGCCGGCGAGGTCGACGCGGCCATGGCGCACATGGTGCTCCACTATCTGCCTTCCCCGACAGAGGCCGTGCGCGAGATGGCGCGCGGCGTGAAGCCCGGCGGCTCCGTCATCGTGGTCGACTTCGTCCGGCACAGCCACGAGTGGATGCGCGAGGAGCTCGGCGTCCACTGGCTGGGTTTTTCCGACGACGAGGTCGAGGGCTGGTTCGATACCGCGGGCCTGCAGGCCTTCCGCCGGGAGCGGCACCAGCCCGCCTCGGCCGGGCGCGACCTCCCCGCCGCCTTCATCGTCTCCGCGCGCGTTCCCGGCTGAGGCGCGTTGGCGAGGCCTCGCCCGCACGACGCGGTCGCCGCGGTGCGCTCCCCCGGAATGCGCGCGATCGATGCTGCCAGCCTTGCTACCTTCGCCGGGATCTCCGCGCGGCTCTGGGCCCGGAACGCGGGTGAGGAGGAGGCAGACGATGGATGAAGCATCCGCCCCGGCGATGGAAGCCGGCGCCTCCTTCTTTCGCGACCGCTTCGGCCTCGACGACACCGCCCTGGTGACGGCCCTCGACACGGCGCTCGAACGCCGCGTCGAGTACGCCGACCTGTACTTCGAGTACGCGACCGAGGATTCCGTGGTCCTCGAAGAGGGCCTCGTCAAGTCCGGCGACCGCCATGTCACCCAGGGTGTGGGCGTGCGCGCGCAGGTCGGAGAGCGCCAGGGCTACGCGCACTCCGACGAGGTCACCGTCGAGAGCGTGAAGCTCGCCGCGGCCACGGCACGGACGATCTCCCGGGAGAGCAGCGCCGGCGGGTCCGCCTCCCTGGGGAGTGCAGGCGCCGGCAGCCGTGATCTCTACCCGGTCGCCACGCCCGCCACCGACGTACCGGTCGGCCGCAAGGTCGCGCTGCTCGACGAGATCGACGCCTACGCCCGCGGGCTCGACCCGCGCGTGAAGCAGGTGATGGCCAGCGCGCTGTCCCAACACGGCCACGTGCTCGTGGTCGGCAGCGACGGAAGCATGCGCTCGGACACGCGGCCGCTGGTGCGGCTCAATGTCCAGGTCGTCGTCGGCGACGCCGCCGGAACCAGGCGGGAGGTCGGGTACCAGGGGATGGGTGGACGCTACGCGCTCGAGCAGCTGCTCGACGCCGCGCAATGGAAGCCGCTGGTCGAGGAGGCCGTGCGCATCGCCACCCTCAACCTCGACGCGGTGCCCTGCCCGGCCGGCACCATGGACGTGGTGCTGGGGCCGGGCTGGCCGGGCATCCTGCTGCACGAGGCGATCGGCCACGGGCTCGAGGGCGACTTCAACCGCAAGGGCACGTCCGCCTTTGCGGATCGGCTCGGCCTGCGCGTCGCGTCGCCCGGCGTCACGGTCGTGGACGACGGCACGCTCCCCGGCCGGCGGGGCTCGCTCAACGTCGACGACGAGGGCACGCCGACGGGTCGCACCGTGCTGATCGAGGACGGCGTCCTGGTGGGCTACCTCCAGGATCGCCTCAACGCGCGGCTCATGGGCATGGAGCCCACCGGCAACGGCCGGCGCGAGAGCTATGCCCATCTCCCGCTGCCCCGCATGACGAACACCTTCATGCTCGCCGGCCAGGACGATCCCGCCGACATCCTCGCCGGCGTGAAGAACGGCCTCTACGCCGCCTCCTTCGGCGGGGGACAGGTCGACATCACCAGCGGGAAGTTCGTGTTCTCCGCCAACGAGGCCTACCGCATCGAGGACGGCCGGATCGGCGCCCCGGTCAAGGGAGCCACGCTGATCGGCAACGGGCCCGACGTCCTCACGCGCGTGTCCCGCATCGGAAACGATCTGGCGCTCGACCGTGGAGTCGGAACCTGCGGCAAGGACGGCCAAAGCGTTCCGGTCGGCGTGGGGCTGCCGACGATCCGGGTGGACGGCCTCACGGTCGGCGGAACCGAAGCGTGAGCACCGGCGCGGACGCGCAAGAGCTGGTCGAGCGCGCCCTCGAGGCCGTGCGGGCCGCCGGCGCCGACGCCGCGGACGCCGTCTACATCGAGAATGACTCCCTCGAGGTCCGCGTCCGCGGCGACGAGATCGACTTCGTCACGCAGGCCCGGGAGCACACGCTGGGGTTGCGCGCGCTGGTCGCCGGCGGGGATGGCTTCCGCTCCGCGCTCACCTCGACCAGTGACCTGTCCGTCGAGGCCGTCGCGCGCGCCGCCGAAGAGGCCGCCGCCCTCGCCGGAGCGACGGCCATCGACGCCGCGGCGGGCCTGCCCGCGGAAGGCTTCGCCGTCGAGGTCCCGGACCTGCGGATCGTCTCGCCCGAAGATCGGGCGGTCTCCGCCGACGACCGCCTCCGCGACGCCTTCGCCGCCGAGGGCGCCGCGCGCGCAACGGACCCGCGCATCACCAACTCCGAGGGTTCCCAGGCGGAGTCGGGCTTCTCGCGGGTGGCCTACGGAAATTCGCGCGGCTTCTTCGGAGAGTACGCGTCGGCCTCCCACTCCCTCTTCGCCCAGCCGCTCGCCGCAGCGAACGGATCGATGCAGCGGGACTACTGGATGACGGTGAGCCGCCATCTCGGCCAGCTGGAGGATCCGGCGAGTGTCGGCCGCTGCGCCGCCCGACGGGCGCTGCGACGGCTCGGTGCCGTGCCGGTGCCCACCTGCGAAGTGCCGGTGATCTTCGACCCGGTGACGGCGCCGAGCCTGCTCGCCCATCTCGCGAGCTGCGTGAACGGCTACAGCGTCTACCGCGAGACGAGCTATCTGGCGGGCCGGCTCGGTGACGCCGTGGCGAGCGACCTGGTCACGGTGGTCGACGACGGCCAACGCCCGGGCGGCCTCGGCAGCAAGCCGTTCGACGGAGAGGGGCTGCCCACCCGCCGCAACGTCGTGGTCGATCGCGGCAGGCTGGCGACGTACCTCCTCGACAGCTACTCGGCTCGCAAGCTCGGAGGGCAATCGACCGGCAACGCGTCGCGAGGGGTCGCGAGCCCGCCGACCGCGAGTCCCACCAACTTGTGGCTCGAGCCCGGGAAGGGCGACCTCGACGACATCGTGGCGGGCACCGACCGCGGCCTGTTGGTCACCGAGTTGATCGGCATGGGCTTCAACCCCGTCAGCGGCGACTACTCCCGGGGCGCCGCCGGGCTGTGGATCGAAGGCGGCGAGATCACCCACCCGGTCGAAGAGGTCACCATCGCCGGGAATCTCGCCGACATGCTCGCCGACATCGACGCCGTCGGTTCGGACCTGATCTGGTTGGGACGCATCGCGTCGCCTTCCGTACGCATCGCGCGCATGACGCTCGCGGGAGCCGATCGATGACGGCACCTCCCACCATGATCGGACTGGAGCTCCCCGACGTCGACCGCTGGTCGAATCGCGTCGTCGTCGCCCTGGGCCAGAACCCGGGCGTCTTCACCGGCCCTGGGACCAACACCTATCTCGTCGGAACCGGCCGTCGCCGCATCCTCCTCGACACGGGGGGCGGCGAGCCCGCCTACCTGAAGGTCCTCGAGCGCGCCCTCGCCGAGGCGGGATGCGAGGGTCTCCAGGAGATCGTACTCACCCACGGCCATCCGGACCACATCGGCGGGGCCTCGGCCGTGATCGAGCGGCTCGGCTCCACGCGCGTCTCGAAGATGGCGTGGCCGGAGGTCGACGCGCACTACGACCTCGAGCTCACGCTGCTACGGGACGGCGACGTCATCCGCACCGAGGGGGCGACGCTGCGGGCCGTCCACACGCCGGGTCACGCGGCGGACCACCTCTGCTTCGTGCTCGAGGAAGAAGGCTCCCTCTTCTCCGGAGACAACGTGCTCGGCGTCGGAACCACGGTCATCCCATCGCAGGGCGGAAGCTTGAGCGACTACATGCACTCGTTGCGGCGGCTGCAGGACCTGAAGCCCGCCGCGATCTATCCGGCGCACGGCCCGCTGATTCCCGACGGCCAGGCCAAGATCCGGGAGTACCTCGCCCACCGCGAGGAGCGCGACCGTCAGATCCTCGCGACCCTGGTCACGGGAGCGAAGCAGATCCCGGCGATCGTCGAGATCGTCTATGCGGCCTACCCGGAATCCCTCTACGCGGCGGCCGGTCAATCCGTCTGCTCCCACCTCTTGAAGCTCGAGATCGACGGACGCGTCCGGCGCACGGGCGACGCGGACGCGCTAGAGGACACCTGGACGCTCTCGTGAGCCACCCGGTGCTCGCGCAGCTCGCCCGCTCCGAGCCCGCCGAGCGGGCGGACGCCTGCCGCAGAGCGGCCCGCGACCCGGCGGCGGTGCTGCTGGTCGACGCGCTCGCCGGGGCCCTGGGCGACCCGGTGCCTGCCGTGGCCCAGGCGGCTTCGGACGCGCTGGCCGAGCTCGGGGCGCAGTCCGACGCGACCCGGGCGGCGCTGCGACGCGCCCTCCACGGCGAGCGCGCCAACGCCCGCTGGGCGGCGGCCTTCGCCCTCTTCCGCCTCTCCCCGCCGGACTCCGGCCTCCTGCCGCCCCTGGTCGAGGCATGGACCTGCTCCGCCGGTGACGTCCGCTGGCGCGCAGCGCGCCTGCTGGTGCAGTGCGAGGCGTTGCTTCCCGAGGTGCGCCCGCTCGTGCGCGGCCTGGCGGCGGGTGATCCGCGCCCCGAGGTGCGGCGCATGGCCATCCACTGCGTCGGAAAGATCGACCCGGACGACCGCGAGATGCGGCGAACCCTGCTGCTCGCGGCCGGCGACGCCGTGCCGGCGGCGCGGCGCGCCGCCGTGGCCGCCCTCGCCGCACTCCCGGCGGCCGAGCCCGAGGTGTACGAGCGGCTGCGTGCGATCGCGGCGTCGGATCCGGATCCCGGCTGCCGCCGCCTCGCCGCGCGGGCCCTCGCCGCATTCGAATCGGAAACCGGCCTGCCCCGGACGCGGGGGTCTGCAGCGTGAAGAAGACGGATTTCTACCGCGAGGCGCGAGCAGACCAGACCGGACCGCTCGAAGGCGTGCGGGTCGCCGAGGTCACCACCACCTGGGCCGGGCCCATGTGCGGCTGCGTGCTCGCGGATCTCGGCGCGGACGTGATCAAGGTGGAGCATCCGCAGGGCGAGGTCGCCCGCCGCTCGCCGCCCATGCTGCCGGGCACCGACCCTCCCATCTCGTTCATGCACGCGACGGTCAACCGCAACAAGCGCAGTCTCGCTCTCGATCTGCGACGGCCCGAAGGCCGGGACGCCTTCCTGGCGCTCGCGGCGACCGCGGATGTCGTCGTCGAGAACTTCCGCCCGGGCGTGCTCGACGGCTGGGGCGCGGGCTACGAGGCGGTGCGCGCCGTCAACGAGGCCGTCGTCTTCGTTTCGATCAGCGGCTACGGACAGTGGGGCGATGCGGAGAATCGGCCCGGCTACGACCCCCTCGCCCAGGCCGTCAGCGGCTACTTGTCGCTGAACGGCGACCCGCAGGGCGAACCCGTGAAGTCTCCGACGTTTCTCGGGGACGACCTGGCCGGCCTGCACGCCGCCATCGCCGCGCTCGCGGCCCTGCGCCACCGAGACCGCACCGGCGAGGGCCAGCGGGTGGACGTCGCGCTGCTCGACTCCCTGCTCTTCCAGTCGAACGGCTACCTCACCCTCGGCGCCCTGGACGTCGATCTCCCGCGCCTCGGCAACGAGTTCCGCATCGCAGCTCCCGCCAACAGCTACCCCTGCCGCGACGGCAGGATCTTCGCCGGAGTCCTGCTCGACACCCAGTGGCGGCGCCTGGCGCGACTGGTCGGACGACCCGAGCTCGCCGAAGATCCAGACTACTCGACGACGCGCGCCCGGCTGTCGCGCCGAGACGAGGTGGACGCGCTGTTGCGCGACTGGGCCGGGGAACGGAGCACCGCGGACGCACTGGCCGAGCTCACCGCCGCGGACATCCCCGCCGCGCCGGTACGCACCTACGCGGAGACGGCCCGTGACCCACTCGTCGCCGAGCGCGACATGCTTCAGCAGACAGAGCAACCGGGCGGCGCGACGATTCCCATCACGGGGCCGGCGGCGAAGCTCTCGCGAACGCCGACCCGCGTCCGCAGCGCGGCCCCCGCCCTGGGCCAGCACACCGACGAGATCCTCGCCGAGCTCGGTTTCGACGAGGCAGCCATCCGTCGCGTGCGGCGGGACGGAGACGCCTGACAGGTGGGCCGCGGCGATCTCGAGATCCACCGCTCGCTCGTCCTGCCGGCGGCGGAGATCGTCGAATCGGCGAGCCGCGCCGGCGGCCCGGGCGGTCAGCACGTCAACAAGACCAGCACCCGGGTGACGCTGCGCTGGAACGTCGCCGCCAGCGAGGCCCTGACGTCCGACCAGCGCCGGCGGCTGCTGCGGCGCCTCGCGGCGCGCCTCACGCGCAAGGGCCACCTCGTGATCCACGCCCGCGGCACGCGCAGCCGTGCCCAGAACCGCAAGGCCGCTCGCGAGCGCCT
Source organism: Myxococcota bacterium (assembly GCA_046754165.1). Classification (GTDB taxonomy): domain Bacteria; phylum Myxococcota_A; class UBA9160; order UBA9160; family SMWR01; genus JAFDEI01. Next base: position 7,459 of record JBHHVG010000027.1, on the reverse strand, counting down.
GGCCGAGATCGTGCGCGAGGCCCTGCGCGCCCCGCGCCCGCGGGTCGCGACCCGTGTCAGCCTTCCGGCGCGCGAGCGGCGCCTGCGGGAGAAGAAGCGGCGCGGGCAGATCAAGCGCAAACGCGGCCGCCCGCGGGACACCGACTAGCCGCCCGACCCGCGGCCGGGATCGACGCCGCTATTGGATACGGCAGCGGCCGGCGAAGCCGTCCTCGTAGCCGTGGAAGTACTCGATCGCGTCCTCGGGCCAGCGCCAGCAGTAGTAGCCGTCGCCGTTGTCGAAGTCGACCAGCCACAGCCCCTTGACCTCGAGCCCCAACGCCTCCATCTCCCGCAGCCAGCGGCTGATGACCTTCTGGAGGGCGGCGTCGACGGCCCTTCGCTCCGCGCTGTCCTCCTCCAGCCCCTCGCGGCTCGCGACCAGGGGCTCCACCTCCCCCACCGCCTTGGCCGTGCGCCCGCGCACCTCGCCGAGCATCGAGCGCGCGGCGTCGAGGGTCCAGCAGCGTTTCCGATTCTCCGACACGCACACCTCGAGCCCTGGGGCCGACCCAAGCTTGACGTGAACAGGCCCGAACGTCGAGATGCGCCTCCCGAGCGGGTCGATCCCGATCCGCGCAACGCCTTCGCGACCGCGGCCGAGGCCGCGCCCCGGATTCGCCCGCACGCCGCGGGGATGCGGCGATTCGCTTGACGCGCTGCCGGGGGATCGGTACCTCGCCGTGCATGGATCGACCGCTGCTGGTTCTGGCGAGCGGCTCGCCGCGGCGCCGAGAGCTCCTCGACCGCGCCGGAGTCGCGTTCGAGGTCCTTCCCGCCCACATCCCGGAGGTCGAACGCCCGGGCGAACCGCCGGCGGAGCTCGCGCGTCGACTGGCCGGCGAGAAGGCCCTGGCGGTGTCGCGTCGGCTCGGCGAACACCCGCGGCGCTGGGTGCTGGGCGCGGACACGGTCGTCGCGCTCGACGGCGCCGTGCTCGGAAAGCCCGACGACGCGCAGCACGCGCTCGCCATCCTCGAGAGGTTGTCGGGCCGGACGCACGAGGTCGTGACCGGCGTCGCGATCGCGGTCACGGACGATGCTGAACTGCTCACGGCGGTGGTCACGACCGCCGTGACGATGCGCCGCTCGCCGCACGACGTACTCGCCGCCTACGCGGCGAGCGAGGAGCCACGCGACAAGGCGGGCGCCTACGCCCTCCAGGGCGAGGGCCGCCGATTCGTCGAGCAGGTCGAAGGCAGCGAGAGCAACGTCATCGGGTTGCCGGTCGACGAGACCCTCGCGCTGCTCGCCGCGGCTGGCTTCCCCGGGCCGGCGCCGTGAGCACGGACGGCGAGATCGCGCAGCGGCTCGCCCGCCTGCGCGCCCGGGTCGCGGCCGCAGCCGGGCGGGCCGGGCGTCGACCCGAGGACGTCACCGTGCTCGGCGTGTCGAAGCGGGTGTCTGCCGAGCGCGTGGCCGAGGGCGTGCGGGCGGGCCTCTCGGACGTCGCCGAGAACTACGCGCAGGAGGCGCAGCACAAGCTTCCGGCGGTTCGTGCCCTGCTCGAAGGGAGTCGCCACAAGCCCCCGAAATGGCACTTCATTGGCCAGCTCCAACGCAACAAGGCACGCGTGGTCGCCCCGGCCTTCGACGTCGTGCAGTCCGTGGATCGCGCCCGCCTGGGAGCCGAGCTCGACCGCCGGGCCGCGGCGGCGGCGCGGCGGCTGGACGTGCTGCTCCAGGTGGACCTCTCCGCCGAGTCCGGCAAGGGCGGCAGCGACCCGGAGCAGCTCGCCCTGCTGCTGGAGGCGAGCCGCACCTGGCGGCAGCTGCGGGTCACGGGCCTGATGGCGATCCCCGCCCCGGCGGACGACCCGGAGACGCTGCGACCGGCCTTCGCGCGCCTGCGCTCGCTGCGAGACACGCTGCGGAGCCGGCCCGGCGGCGAACAGCTGGTCGAGCTGTCGATGGGAATGTCCGCCGACTTCGAAATCGCAATCGAAGAAGGCGCTACGATCGTGCGCATCGGAACGGCCCTGTTCGGAGCGAGGTGACGTGGCGCAGCAGGACAGACGCATCGGCTTCGTCGGGGGCGGCGCCATGGCCGAGGCGCTGGTCGGAGGCCTGATCGCGTCCGGGTCGGTTCCCGGAGACATCGTCGTCGCCGACGTCGCACCGGAGCGCCGCGCACACCTGGCGCGTGCGCACGGCGTGCAGATCCGCGAGTCGAACGCCCTGATCGCGGCCGAGAGCCGGGTCGTCGTGCTGGCCGTCAAACCCGACGTCGTGCTGCCCGTGCTGGAGCAGCTCGCCGGCCAGGGCGGCACCGACCTGTCCGCGCCGCTGTGGATCTCCATCGCCGCGGGTACGCCCATCGCGCGGCTCGAGGCGCACCTGCCCGGCGACGCCCGAGTCGTGCGCGCCATGCCCAACACACCGGCGCTCGTGGGCGCCGGCGCCACCGGCTTCTTCGCCAACGCGCGCGCGACCGCGGAAGACCGCGCCCTCGCGCGCGCCGTCTTCGACGGCGTCGGCATCAGCTGGGAGGCCCCGGACGAACAGCTGCTCGATCCGGTGACCGGTGTGTCCGGCAGCGGTCCGGCCTATCTCTTCGCCTTCCTCGAGGCCCTCGCCGCGGCCGGGGAGGAAGTCGGCCTGCCCGCGGACGTGGCGGCGCGGCTCGCGGCCCAGACCGCCTACGGTGCGGCCAAGCTGGCGCTCGAGAGCGACCGGACGCCGGCCGCGCTGCGCTTGCAGGTCAGCTCGCCCGGTGGGACCACGCTGGCCGGGCTGGCACGACTCGAGGCCGGCGGCTTCGCCGAGGCCATCCGCGGAGCGGTCGCGGCCGCCACCGCCCGGGCCCGCGAGCTCGCCGACGGCTGAGGGCCGCCCCGGCGGCGACAGCTGCCGGACCCTTCAGATCCCGTGCAGTTCGGTCGATGGGTTGCACTGCAGTGAAGGCTGCGGAGGCATGCATGCGAATCACGCCCCTGGACGTCCGAAACCACCCCTTCCAGCGCCGCCTCTCGGGCTACGACCGGGAGGAGGTGGACGCCTTCCTGCGCATGGTCGCCGAGGACTACGAAGACGTGACGCGGGAGAGCGAGGGGCTGCGGGACGAGGTCGCCCGGCTGAAGACGCGGGTCGGCGAGCTGGCGGCCAACGAGGCGGTGCTCCAGAAGACCCTCACGACCGCCCAGAAGCTCAGCGAGGACCTCAAGCGAAATGCCACCAAGGAGGCGGAAATCCTCGTGGGAGAAGCGGAGATCAACGCGGAGAAGATCCTGGGCGCCGCTCACCGCCGCGCCGCCATGCTCGCCGAGGACATCCGCGAGATGCAGCAGCTCCGGACCCGCCTCGCCGCCAGCGTCCGAGCGGCGATCGAGACCCATCTGAACCTGCTCGACGGCCTGGCGGCCCAGGATGCGGACGATCCGATCCTGGAGGGAAAGGTCCGCTACCTGGCCCAGAGCCCGATGCGCTCCCAGTCCGGAGGCGAGGGTTGACGCAGCCCGCCGCGTGCCGAGGATTCGCGGCGGTTCCGCAGGCCTCCGCCAGCTCTCCCCGCCGGTATCGCCCCGCAGGGAGCACGGCCCGGCCCGCGTTGGCGACCGAGAACGCGAATGACTACGGTTCGGCCGCATCCGGCTCGAGCATGTGAGTCCAGCGCAGCGAGATCACGAATGCCCATCTATGAATACGCCTGTGCGAAGTGCGAGAGCGAGTTCGAGGCCGAGCAGCGCATCACGGACGAGCCCCTCAAGACCTGCCCCAGGTGCCGGTCGAAACGCGTCAAGCGCCTGATCTCCCGCACGTCCTTCGCCCTCAAGGGCGGTGGCTGGTACGCCGACGGCTACGGCACCGCCCGCAGCGAGAGCAAGGGCTCGGACGCCGCGAAGTCCGACGGCAAGTCGTCGGGCGAATCGAGCGGCGGCTCGCAGTCGGACAGCTCGACCTCGAAGAGCAAGGGAAAGACGCCCGATTCGTCCAAGGCCAAGAAAGCCGTCGCCTGACCGGCTGTTATACTGGCGCCCCTGCGGGACGGAGGCGCCGCTCCATGACATCGCAAGCCCGCGAGACGATCGTCGTCGACGGTCTCGGCCTGGCGCGCTCCATCCGCGCAGAGCTCTCTCGGGCCGTCGAGCGGCATGTGGCCGCGGGCCGCCGGCCGCCGTGCCTGGCGGTCGTCGTGGGAGATGATCCCGCGAGCCAGTCGTACATCAAGGGCAAACGGCGCGCCTGCGAGCGGGTCGGCATGGCTTCGGTCGAGCACGACCTCGAGGCCGATGCCAGCGAGGCCCTGGTGCTCGACCTCGTCGCCTCGCTCAACGCCGACGACGGAGTCGACGGCATCCTCACCCAGCTGCCCCTGCCCAAGGGCATCCGACCCGGTACCGTCGCCGCCGCCATCGACCCCGCCAAGGACGTCGACGGCTTGCATCCCCAGAATGCCGGACGCCTGTTCGCTGGGGAGCCGTGCCTCGCGGCGTGCACGCCGCTCGGGATCATGCGGATCCTGGCGCACCATGAAATCCCCCTCGAGGGCGCCCACGCGGTCGTGATCGGGCGCAGTGTGCTGGTGGGCAAGCCGGTGGCGCTCATGCTCCAGCAGCGCCACGCCACGGTGACCATGTGCCACTCCCGCACCCGCGACCTGGCGGAGCACTGCCGCCGGGCCGACGTCCTCGTGGCCGCCGTGGGCGTTCCGCGCCTCGTGAAGGGCGACTGGATCCGACCGGGGGCCGCCGTGATCGATGTCGGCGTGAGCGAGGTCGACGGCCTGCTCGTCGGTGACGTCGATACCGAGGGAGTGCTGGGCGTCGCCTCGATCGTCACCCCTCACCGCCGCGGCGTCGGACCCATGACGATCACCATGCTGCTGCGCAACACCCTCACGGCCTACGAGGAGAGGAACGGGTGGCGGGACTGAGACGGACGCCTGTCTACAAGGCGCACGTCCGGCGCGGTGCCCGCATGGTCGAGTTCGCGGGCTTCCTGATGCCGGTGCAGTACACCTCGATTCGCGCGGAGCACACCGCCGTACGCGAGGCCGCGGGTCTCTTCGACGTCTCGCACATGGGCCAGATCGCCCTCGACGGCCCGGCCGCCGTCGCCACCGCGGAGAAGCTCTTGACCCGAAAGGTGTCCTCGCTGCGGCCCGGCGGAGTGCGCTACGGCCTGCTCTGCAACGAGGAGGGCGGCGTCGTCGACGACGTCACCTTCTACCGCCTGGCGGAATCCGCACTCTTTCTGGTGGTGAACGCCGCGAACGTCGAGAAGGCCTATCGCTGGGCCGTGCGCCATTCGACTCCCGAGGCCGGCGTCCGGAACACCAGCGAGGAGACGGCGATGTTCGCGGTGCAGGGCCCCGCCAGCGGCGACGTCATGAAGGCCGTGTGCGAAACGGACGTCACCGCACTGAAGCGGTATCGTTTCGACCGGGCCGAGGTCGCCGGCTGTTCCGCCCTGGTGTCGCGCACCGGCTACACCGGATCCGACGGCTTCGAGATCTTCAGCGGGGCCGGAGACGCCGAACGCGTGTTCGAGGCGCTGCTCGAGCGGGGCGCCGGCTTCGGCCTGGTTCCCGCCGGGCTGGGCTGCCGCGACACCCTGCGGCTGGAGGCCGCCCTGCCCCTCTACGGCCACGAGCTCGACGACGTCACATCGCCCCTCGACGCAGGCCTCGGCCGCTTCGTGGAGCTCGAAGGCCGGGATTTCCTGGGGGCCAAGGCCATCGCCTTGCACTGGGAGGCCGGGAGCCAGCGCACGCTCGTGGGTTTCGAGCTCGTGGGCCGCGGTGTGGCGCGGGCCGAGCACGCGGTCGCCGTCGACGGAGAGGTCATCGGCCGGGTCACATCCGGCGCGCCCTCTCCGACCCTCGGAAAGTCGATCGGATTGGCCTACGTTCCGCCCGCGGTCGCTTCTCCCGGGCAGCGGATCGACATCGTCATCCGCAGCCGCGCGGTCGAAGCGCGCGTGGTGGAAACTCCGTTCGTGTAGAGCGCGTGCTCCTTCCCGGCGGGCGGGCGCGCGGGGCTTCGCAGCACGGCAGGTCGCAGCAGGGAGGGGCCGTTGGCCGACTACGACATTCCGGTGGATCTCATGTACAGCCGGGAGGATGAGTGGATCCGCGACGAGCACGACCGCGTCGTGGTCGGCGTCACCGACTACGCCCAGGATCAGCTCGGCGACATCGTCTTCGTCGAGCTGCCCGAGGTCGGCACCGCGGTCAGCAAGGGCGAGAGCTTTGGCGTCATCGAATCCGTCAAGGCCGTGTCGGACCTGTGTGCGCCCGTTGGCGGGGTGGTCGCCGCCGTCAACGACGAGCTGGAAGACCGACCAGAGGCAGTGAACGAGAGCTGCTACGGCGCCGGATGGATCATCGAAATTGCTGAAGTGTCCCGAGAAGACATCGACTCGCTCCTCGATGCGGCCGGGTACCAGACGCACATCGACGAGCGCAGCGAGTAGACGCGGGGCCCCGGTGCGCCGCGCGCGCGGACCGGGCGTCACCGGCGGGGTCCTGCGCCTCGCGACCGCGGCCCTCGCGGTCGCGATCGCGATCGCCGGCTGCATCCAGGACGACGGCAGGCGATTCAACCCGTTCCGGGCCGTGGTGCCGTCCGTCAGTGAGGATGCGGAGCGGGACATCGGCATGGAGTTCGACCGCGAGCTCCAGAAGGTCGTGACGGTCATACACGATCCCGTGGTCGCGGACTTCATCAACGAGTTCGGGCAGTCGCTCGTCCGCCAGATCGAGCCACAGCCCTTCATCTACCGCTTCCGGGTCATCGATGACCCCACGCTCAACGCCTTCGCCGTGCCCGGCGGCTACGTCTACTTCCACAGCGGCACCATCCTCGCGGTCGCCGGCATCGACGAGCTGGCCGGGGTCATGGGACACGAGATCGCCCACGTCAAGCAGCACCACTACGCGCGCATGCGCAAGAAGTCGCAGATCCCGGACCTGCTCGTGGGCATCGCGGGCCTGGCGGCAGCGGTAGCGGCCAAGGAGCCGGGCATCCTGGTCGCCACACAGGCGGCGAACGTCGCGATGAAGCTCCGCTACAGCCGCGAATTCGAGACCGAAGCGGACCAGTTCGGCAGCGTCTACATGGTGCGGGCGGGCTACGACCCGGCGGGCATCACGCGGTTCTTCGAGCGGATCATCGAGGAGAAGGAGCGCATGCCCGACAGCATCCCCCCATACCTCTACAGTCACCCGGAGGTGGAGAGCCGCATCGCCACCGTCGAGATCGCCTCCGAATCCCTGCACCGGACAAGCGAGCCGGATCCGGCCCTCGCCGCGGCGCTGCCCGCAGTGCAGGCGCGGCTGGCGCGGCTCGTCGACGCGAACCGGAGCAGTCTCCCGATCCCCGCCGCGACCGGCGACCGGGTGGATTCGGGACCGGCGCTGCGAGAGTCCCGGGCGCTGGCCCAGGCCGGCGACGGCGACGGCGCCCTGGCGCGGCTGCGC